>DAOURU010000205.1 GCA_030627585.1 Bacillota bacterium | reverse complement strand
GGAATACGAGCCAGGTCGAGATGATTTGGTGATCATTGTCGGAGGCTGCCAATCTTACTACGAGGCACTGATTGCAGCCGGAGCCAATTTTGCCAGCGCCCCCGAGCGGGTGATGATCCACGTTCTGGATCCCGTTTTTATCGCTGAAAAGATTGCCTACACCTCAATCTACGAAAAAATTTTTCTCCCGGACCTCTTAGAGTATGCCATTACAGGCCCGAAAGGGATTGGGGGGATTCAGACCCGGGGGAAGTTTCGCCTTGGCCTTCCGCGTTCTCGCTATTAAAACCAGGGCACAAGAGATGCGGCGTTTCTTGCGAAGAAACCATTTATTTAAAGCGGGAATATAATAAAAGAGATACAGGTTGAATGCGTGGGAGGAGGATCAAGTTGGAGGACGTCCAGCCTGGCAAGATGAATCACAACGGAAACAAAACCGGGAAGGAGGCTGTTTTACCGAAAAGCCCCGCTATCCAGCGGGGAAAAGACTTGTTCCGACAGTCCGTAGTCAACGGGAACGTAACAACAGTATTGGGGAATATCAGCAACTGGGCCGAGGTTGTGCGGGAAGCTACGGAGGCATTGGAACAGGTTATAGAGCTGGCACGAGCGACGCTGCAAAATCAGGGTTCTGGTGAAGGGATTCCCGCCCAGCAAATTAGCCTGACACCGAACCCGGCACTTTTCGTAAACTTGTTAAAAGCCCCAGAATTTCAGCAGGTAATAGCGGCTCTTCTTGTGCAGTTGCTAAAAGAATAAAGAGATATACCCTGAGCGCCCCCGCGGGGGCGCTTTTTGTTTGGCGATGTTGAGCAATTCGGCTGGTTTTGCTGCTTCTTTGGAAGGACGGCGTTGTTCTACAGAAAAAACTTAAGGCCAATTGTAAGCCAAATGATAAAATACGTCCCTACAAAGAAATCTTCTTGATGTTTCCTCAGCCAAGCATTAATTTGGCAGGTTTGGCGGCCCGAGCAACGATAATTCAATGTGCGGCAAAACGATGGCTTAAGGAATATTTTCGCTACATCCAGAAAGTATTCTTGCCTGCTGGATGGACAAAATGGGCAAAAGACAAAAGAGAAAATCCCGAAATAAAACCAGGCACGATCTGGATTACCCTCCTGATGGGTTTTACATTTCAGGTAAAGAGCCTGGAGGAACTGGAACGCAGAGCAAAGGCAGCCTTAAGAAGCCTCTGCGAGTGAGCGCGGAGCGTTGACTAAAAATAGGGAAACTGGTATAATATTATGAAGTGTTTTTTGGAAAAAGAAGGCCCGGAATTTTTCAAATTAAGAAGGTGACGAAAATGGCAACCAAAGAGGCGCTTGCCGAAATCAGGCAAGATCTTGAAACTTTTATCGGGACCCGGGTGAAGCTCAGGTCCTATAAAGGGCGAAACAAAGTCGTAGAACGCGAAGGTGTTTTAGAGCGCACTTACCCTCATATTTTCGTGATTAAACTAGACGAAAAGAGAGCACAGCGGCGTGTTTCATTCAGTTATACGGATGTCTTAACGGAAAGCGTAGAATTGACCGTATGCGGTGAGGGTGGCGATGTGAAGATTTTGGCGGCACGTGCTTGAGAAAACGTTTAAGTTAACAATTCTAAGGCGTTAACCCTTCGGAGAAAAGCCGAAGGGCTTTCTTTTTTTGCAAACAAGACGGCACGCTTGCTGGTAGTGGGGAGTAAAATGGTTGGGAGGTTAGAGGGTGCTGAAAGGAGCTCTTTCGGACGGGGGAGCGGCGGGGAGGAAAATTTATTGTTGGGCTCGAGAAGAAAGGTGAAAGTAGAGTTTTTGAAAGGTAAAAATTGGAGTGGAGATGGCACACTTTACCTTCTTTTTACATAACATATGCCAGAGGGAAATGGATGTAGTTGCCAAATGCGACTCGGTGAATTTTATTTATCAAAATGCCACATTTAAAATTTTGTCGAAAAAAGGAGGGATAATGATGGCACAGTTAAAGTGTGAGTATCCTTGCCGCCTGGACCTGTGGGCCAAGGTGATCAAGGCGAAAAATATCCAGCGCGACGAACAGATAGTCTATGATCTGGTGAACGGGCAGAAAGTCCCCAAGCAGCTTTGCATTACTCCTCCCGATGAATGCGGCGGTCCGGAGATACAAGTCTGTGTCGAAGATATCAAGGTGCGCAATCTCTCAACTTCGGAGACCTTTATTTGCAATAACAAGGTCGAGTTGAAGATTGAAGGGGATCTGATCATGATCCTTTGGACCGAGTACCCGCCGGGGGAGGAGTGTTTCTTCATCCATACGGAGCCGTTCACCTTCCAGAAATCGATCAAGCTCCAGGAGTTTACGCCTCCCTTGACCGCGCAGGAATTTTTGCAAGAAGTAGATCAATCCGAGGTTGTCGTGAAAAATCTTCGCTTCGATTGGGACATTAACGGGCCCTGCTATGACCAGTACGGACACGTAATCGGGACGATCATAAGCATCAGTGTTTTCGCCGATATCATCGATAAGCTCGGCAAATGGCAGGACGTTGTTGTTTTCGGGGAATTAGATCCCGAGGATTGCTAGTACCTTGTCCTTGATTTTATTGTGCCCGGCGAAAACCCGGGCACACGCTTTTTGCACAAGGAAGAGACGGCTTGAATATACATATAAAGAGCTCTTAATTCAAATTGCAGGGAATCGCAGATTCTTTAACTATAAAAGAGAAAAGGCACAAGGAAAGGAGGGGGAGGAGTGAGGGTTCTCATCGATACCCTTCTTTTGCGGCGGACACTTACGGGGATGGAATACTACCTGGCGGATCTGCTGGATGCGCTCCCCCAAGTAGATCTAGAAAACCAGTATTGTCTTACTGATGTTCCGAAAGATTTGCGGCATCATAATTTTTACTTCCCTTTTTCTCGCACAGCACGGACTGTCTTTCATCTTATCCATTATCCTGCTTTTTACTGGCGCAGCTTGACACAAAGCACGCACGTCGTTTTCACCGTCCACGACCTCTTTTACCTGAGCCGCCCTGGGGAATTTCCTCCCGGTCTTGCAGCACGGATCGCCCAACAGGGCGAGAGAATGATCGAGAAAGCTTCGGGGATCATTACCTGTACCCATGTGGTAAAAGAAGAGGTCGTAAAGTCCCTGCAGGTTCCCCCGGAGCGTGTCCGTGTAATTCCTCTTGCGCCGGCCCCTCTTTTCCGGCCTGTGGAAGATGCGGACACCCTGGCCAAAATCCGGGCAAAATACGGCTTGCGTTCTTTTCTCCTTTGCGTTTCATCCTTTACGCCGCGCAAAAACCTTCCTTTCCTTGTGCACGCCTTTGTGCTTCTCAAGCAAGAGAAGCCCTATCAAAATCTTCAGCTGGTTTT
>DAOURU010000196.1 GCA_030627585.1 Bacillota bacterium | reverse complement strand
CGGAGGCGGGCAGGTACGCGGTAGGCGCTTTTAACTGTAACAACATGGAAATAGTGCAGGCCATTATGGAAGCGGCGGAGGCGGAGAGGTCCCCGGTAATCCTTCAGGCGAGTCAGGGTGCGATTAAGTACGCGGGGATTAATTATATCGTTGCCATGGCCCGCGAGGCGGCGGCCCAGGCGACGGTACCTGTAGCCCTGCACCTTGACCACGGCACAGATTTTAACCAGGTAATGCTTTGCATCAGGCACGGGTTTAGTTCTGTGATGATTGACGGGTCGCGCTACCCTTTGCTTGATAACATTGCCGTTACGAGAAAGGTGGTTGAGGTTGCGCGGGCGGTGGGAGTATCTGTAGAAGGAGAGCTGGGCCGCATTACCGGAACGGAAGACGGGATCAGTGTTGCCGAAAGAGAGGCCTTTTTTACTGATCCCGAGGAGGCGCGTATTTTTGTGCGCGAAACCGGGGTAAATGCTCTTGCTGTTGCTATTGGCACCGCACACGGTCGCTACAAAGGGAAGCCGGAACTCGATTTTCCGCGTCTCGCCGCGATCCGCGAAGTTACCGGGGTTCCGATTGTTCTCCACGGCTCTTCGGGTGTGCCGGATGGGGACATTAGAGAGGCGATTTCCTTAGGTGTGCGCAAGATTAATATTGACACCAACATCCGGGAGGCTTTTGTGGAGCGGATGCGCCAGGTGATCGCGGAAAACCCGGGTGAAATTGACCCCCGGAAGATTTTAGGGCCGGCGCGGGAGGCGGCACGCGAGATCATCAGAGAAAAGATCCGCCTTTTTGGCTGCGCCGGAGAGGCTCGAAAACCGGGAGGATGAGAAAGTTTTTAAAATAGGCGAGAAGGAGGCAAGGTCGGAATTGGAAATATTCCTCGATACTGCAAATGTGGATGAAATCCGGGAAGCTGTGGAATGGGGCGTCGTCTCGGGTGTCACCACAAACCCCACACTTGTAGCAAAAGAAGGGCGCAATTTTCACCAGGTATTAAAGGAAATTTGCAATCTTGTCCGGGGCCCTGTAAGCGCCGAGGTTCTGAGTTTAGAGGCTGAAGGAATGCTTCAGGAAGCAAGGGAATTGGCCCGGCTCGATCCCAACATTGTGATTAAAATCCCTGTAATTCCGGGAGGTATGAAGGCGGTGCGCGCTTTGGCGCGCGAGGGAATCCGGGCAAATGTCACCCTTGTCTTCTCTGCTCCCCAGGCCCTGCTGGCGGCGCGTGCCGGGGCGGCTTTTGTCAGCCCGTTTATCGGCAGAATGGACGATATCGGCCAGGAGGGTACCGCTGTTTTAGAAGATATCATCAAAATCTTCCGCAATTACCAGTATCCCACGAAAGTAATCGCGGCGAGCATACGCCACCCCCGCCACGTTTTGGAGGCGGCCCGGCTGGGAGCGGCCATTGCGACTGTACCTTTCGCGGTGCTTGCGCAGATGTTTAAGCACCCCCTCACCGATCTGGGCATCGCCCGTTTTCAAGCAGACTGGGAGAAAGCGAAGGGAATTTAAAGCGGCCGCGGGGAATACGGGAGTTCAGGAGGGGAGGAAAAACATGGAGCGCGAGCTCACTTTAGAATTTGTCCGGGTGACGGAGGCCGCGGCTTTAGCCGCGGGCCGGTGGATGGGCCGGGGAAACAAGGAAAAGGCCGATGAAGCTGCCGTTACAGCCATGCGGCGGATGTTCGATACCGTTCAGATAGACGGGATTGTGGTAATTGGGGAAGGGGAGATGGACGAAGCCCCGATGCTCTACATTGGAGAACGGGTTGGAGCGGGCACCCCGCCGGAACTGGATGTAGCCGTAGATCCCCTTGAGGGGACAAATATTGTTGCAAAGGGGTTAACAGGGGCAATTTCCGTACTGGCGGTGGCGCCGCGGGGTTGTCTTCTTCATGCGCCTGATATGTATATGGACAAGATTGCCGTTGGGCCGAGAGCGGCCGGAAAGATCAGTCTAAAAGCGTCTGTAGAGGAGAATATTCACTCCGTAGCCGGCGCTTTGAATAAAAAGGTAGAGGATCTCACCGTGGTCATTCTCGATCGCCCCCGCCACGAAGACTTAATCCGGCAAGCAAGAAAAGCAGGAGCCCGGATTCAGTTGATTTCCGACGGGGATGTGGCTCCCGCCGTAGCTGCTGGTTTTGAGGGCACGGGGGTTGATATGCTGCTCGGCATCGGCGGAGCGCCCGAAGGAGTTCTTGCTGCGGCCGCCCTCCGCTGTTTGGGCGGGGAAATGCAAGGCCGGCTCTGGCCGATGGACGACGATGATGTGGCACGTGCCGGAAAAATGGGAATTACGGATTTCGACCGCATTCTCATGATGGATGATTTGGTTAAAGGCGACGAGGTGATGTTTGCCGCAACCGGGATTACGGATAGTACTTTGCTCCGGGGGGTACACTACACTTCCTGGGGAGCCCGTACGCACTCTGTTGTGATGCGGGGACGCACCGGAACGATTCGTTTTATTGATGCCCGGCACCTTTTTTCCCGCAAGCCCGGTTACGCACGGCCTTGACTTTCTTGACTTTTTAATCCTGCTTTTCCTGCCTTTGTTTTGTTCCTGCTGCGCAAAACTTGTGTGATCACCCCGTAGGTGAGCCGCTCATCTAAAAAGCTTTTTCCTAATCTCGTTACCTATCTGTTGTTCGGACTTTTTAAGCCCGGGAGGATGTCTCATTTTGTTTGAAATCTATTTGAATTAAGGGGGATTTTTTTGAATATTGCAGGGTTAGAGCAAAAAACGATGGCGGAACTGTTGGGGATTGCCCGGGAACTGGAAATTTCTGGCTATTCCCACCTCCGCAAGAAAGAGCTGATTTTTGAAATTATGAAAGCTCAGACAGCCAAGGACGGGCTGCTCTTTGCGCAGGGGGTCCTCGAGATTCTTCCCGATGGCTACGGGTTTTTGCGTCCTTTTGCCTACGTTCCGAGCCACGATGATATTTATGTTTCCCCCTCGCAGATCAGGCGCTTTGGTTTGAGAACAGGTGACAAGGTCGCAGGGCAGGTGCGTGCGCCCAAGGAGACAGAGCGTTTTTATGCCTTACTGCGGGTTGAAAGCGTTAACGGCTATGCTCCTGAGCAGGCAGCCGAGCGGCTTCATTTTGAGGCCCTGATACCGATTTTTCCCAACGAGAGAATCACCCTGGAGACCCAAAATGGCGATGTTTCCTGCCGCATTATCGACCTCATTGCACCTTTGGGAAGGGGCCAGCGGGGCTTGATTGTCGCTCCTCCTAAGGCCGGAAAAACCTTTTTGCTGAAAAAGATTGCCAACGCCGTTACAACTAATTGTCCTGAAGTCGATTTAATGGTTCTTTTAATTGATGAGCGCCCCGAAGAAGTGACCGATATGCAGCGTTCGGTCCAGGGGGAAGTAGTCAGTTCCACCTT
>DAOURU010000325.1 GCA_030627585.1 Bacillota bacterium | reverse complement strand
ATGACACGGACGCTTTCCCCCAGGTCCAAATCAATCTTCGTGCGCGTTTCCTCCAGCCCCATCTGCCGCATGATCGCCCGGACCTCCACCTGCTGCAGGGGAATAGGCTTGCTTCCGGAACCGACAAAACCGGTGACACCGGGAGTGTTCCGAACCATGTACCAGGAGTCATCTGTTAAGATCATTTCCACCAAGACGTAACCGGGAAAGACTTTTCGCTTTAAAACCCGGCGTTTTCCGTCTTTAATTTCGATTTCATCCTCCATCGGAATAAGAACTCGAAAAATTTTATCCTGCATCCCCATGGATGCTACCCGTTTTTCTAGATTTGCCTTAACCTTATTTTCATACCCGGAATAAGTATGAATCACGAACCACTTCTTTTCCATAAAGACCCAGGGACCTTGCGGTCCCCACCTCCCTGGTACAATTCTTTCTTGCTGGGTTCGACAGGATTCCACTTTCTTTGGGGAAATTTCTTTCCAGAAACTCATTTTCATTATCTAAATCATCAATTCTATATAATTCTATATAATATATATTTTATATTTCTATACAATCAATTCCAGAATGCGGCTGAAAATTGAATCTGCAATCCAGATAAGCAAAGCCACAAAAGCCACCGCGCTTAAAACCACCGCGGTATGAACAATAATCTCCGAACGATTGGGCCAGTGTACCTTTTTGAGTTCGTTCCAGACACTTTGAAAGAACCGGATGGTTTCCGGGAATAATTTTCGCTTCGCCCTATCCTTTTCCTTCGTTCGGCGGGCACGGCCCTCTTTCCCTGCGTGCTCTTTGCCTTTAGCAGCAGGCCTTTTTTCTTCTTTATGCGGGGCCGGACTCCTGCGCGGCTTCACAAGGCTCAAAAATGTTCCCATTTTTCCAGGCGGCGCAGTTTCCTCGGCGCCTCCGGTATTTTCTCGATTAACTTCGGTTTTTGGCTTTGCAGGTCGCATCTTCCCGCTCTTTTTTGCCTTAACCGCCCCGGCCTTTTTACCCATTGGCCTCACATCCTTTTTTCTTTCTCAAATCCTCGCTCAGAAAAAATTTAAAAATGCCTTTATTTCGTCTCCCGGTGGAGAGTATGAGTTTTACAAACCGGGCAATACTTTTTAAATTCCAAGCGCTCGGGGTTCTTTTTCTTGTTTTTTTCTGTTGTATAATTGCGGTTCTTGCACTCTTTACATGCCAGCGTGATTCCTACCCGCAATGGTGCCACCTCCTTAAACCTACGCCCAAACCTAATATCCCAAGCCCAATATAAACAATAAACATAAAATAAATTAATTCAATTAACGGTCCCACCGGGAATCATAACAGGCAGTGATACCGCATCTACTTTAGCACAGCCGTCTATCACTGTCAATATGACGGCTTTGATCTCTCGCTCTAATGTCCAGGTCTTCCCTGCAGGCCTTTCCTTTGGAAAAGTCCCATAGGATCCTTCAATGTCTTATCCTTACCGGACAGAAAAGCCAAAAGGGTTCCTGCTTCACCAGGAACCCTCTTTTGATTCCTGAAAATGATTCCTGAAAAAAACTTGTTATTCCTCCACCCCGGTGACCACGCCCGCTCCTACCGTCCGGCCTCCTTCGCGGATGGCAAAACGGAGTCCTTCTTCAATGGCGATGGGGGTGATCAGTTCGACCTCCATGTTGACGT
>DAOURU010000154.1 GCA_030627585.1 Bacillota bacterium | reverse complement strand
GCGAAAGCTCTGCCCCGGGCGGCGGATGTGCAGAATTATTTCGTGCTGTTCGGGCTGAAAGACCCTTTCGACTTTTCCCTGGATCAAGACTTCTTGAAGCTCCCGTAAGATTAGGGAGAGCGTAATCCCATCCGGTGACATTTAAACTCCTCTTTCCCGTAGCTTTTTGGTTCGTTTCTTTTCCCTTCGAAGTATAAGCCTCCCGATCCTTGTCAGTCAAGCAGTCCTCTCTTGCTCCCTTTCTTTTTGCTTAAAGCAGTGAAAAGCAAGGCAAACCTGGCCTTTGTTTCGCAAGTATGAAAAGAAAACGGCTCCGGTATTTTCTAAATTCCCTTTGAATATGAATTTGTAGAAAAAGATACCGGAGGGAGTAATGGATGGAAAAGAATCCTGCCTGGTACTCTTTAGATGTTCAAACTGTCGCCGGCACCCTGGTTGCTGACCTGGAAAAAGGGCTTTCATCTCAAGAGGCAGGCCGCCGCGCCAAGTTTTTTGACCCCAATAAACTCGTTGAGCAAAAGCCGATTTCGCCCTGGCTCATTTTTTGCGCCCAATTTAAAAATTTTATGGTAATGGTGCTTTTGGGAGCGACCCTTATTTCTCTTTTTTTGGGGGAATGCGCCGATGCCTTCACTATTTTGGCGATTATTCTTCTTAATGCCTGCCTGGGTTTTGTGCAAGAGTTCCGAGCTGAACGCACCCTCGCAGCTTTAAGGCAACTTTCTTCTCCTGAAGCGACGGTAGTTCGGGATGGTTTCGAAAAGCGTATTTCGGTAGCAGCATTAGTACCGGGAGATATAGTAAAGCTGGAGGCAGGAGACCGTGTACCTGCTGATCTCCGCCTGACGCAGGCGCTTAGTATGGAGGCCGAAGAGTCGCTCTTGACCGGTGAATCTGAACCTGTCTCCAAAAATGCGGCGGCGATCTTGCCGCCTCAAACAAGTTTGGGTGACCGGCGAAACATGGTTTTTCAAGGCTGTTTAATTACGAAGGGACACGGCCAGGGTTTGGTGGTAGGTACCGGGATGAATACAGAGATGGGAAAGATCTATGGGATGCTCAAGGATATCGAACAAGGCCCGACCCCTCTCCAGCGCCGTCTTGAAAAGCTTGGAAAGACATTAGTAGCAATTTGTCTTGCCCTTTGCACCCTGGTTACAGCTGCGGGCATTATGCGGGGAGAACCAGCTTACCGGATGTTTTTAGCAGGAGTAAGCCTTGCGGTTGCGGCAATTCCCGAGGGATTGCCGGCGATTGTGACAATCGCCCTTGCCACCGGTGTGCAAAGGCTGACCAGGCGTTCTGCAATTATGCGTCAACTGCATGCTGTGGAAACGCTGGGATGCACGACGGTAATCTGCTGCGATAAAACAGGCACCCTCACACAAAACGAAATGACGCTCCAAGAAATCGTTTTGCCTGGTCGCAAATTCCTTCTTTCCGGGACTGGCTACCGGCCGGCAGGGGATTTTTATGATCAGAAAATGAAAAAGGTTGATGTTCAAAATCATTCAGATCTTGCGCTCTTTTTGCAGGTTGCTGCCCTTTGCAATAATGCCCGACTTTACCGCGGTGAAATACCTTTGCCCGGCTTTTTGCGATGGGGGCGCCGAAAAACCGAACATACATGGGAAATAAAAGGAGATCCAACTGAGGGAGCCTTGCTTGTTGCCGCTGCAAAAGGAGGAATATGGAGGGAGACTCTGGAAAGAAAGTACGGGGTACGGTTGGATGAAATTCCTTTTACTTCAGAACGAAAAATGATGAGCGTGATTTACCGTAACCGGAAAGGATACTTGAGTATCTTCGTTAAGGGCGCACCGGAGGTAATATTGGCCCGTTGCCATAGGGCCCTGAGCGAGCACCGGGAAATTCCTTTAACCTCTTCTATGAAGGAAAAGCTTTTGAAACAGGGACAGGAAATGGCAGGTCGGGCACTCCGGGTCCTGGCCCTTGCATATCAAGAAATTCCTTTAAAAAAATATTCTGAGGCAGGAAATGAGGACAAAAAGGAGGAAGAGACGGAACAGCACCTGGTCTTTATTGGTTTCGCCGGAATCAAGGACCCCCACCGTCCTGCTGCGCGACGAGCTTTGGAGGTCTGTAAAAAAGCAGGGATCGGGGTTGTTATGGTTACGGGCGATCACCCGCTTACTGCGTGCGCCATTGGAAAGGAACTGGGGCTGGTCAAAGACGATCAGAATGCTGTTCTTACGGGTCAAGAAATAGACCAAATGGGAGAGGAAGAATTAAGAAAAAAAGTAAATCAAATTTGCATCTTTGCGAGGGTTTCTCCTGCTCACAAACTCCGCATTGTCCGGGCCTATAAAAGGAGTGGCCAGGTTGTAGCCATGACAGGGGATGGGATTAATGACGCCCCCGCTTTAAAAGAGGCCGAGGTCGGGATTGCCATGGGACGGAGCGGTACGGATGTAACTAAGGAAGCTGCAGCGATGATTCTTGCAGACGATGAATTCAGTACGATTGTAGGGGCGATCGAAGAAGGGAGAGGAATTTACGAAAATATCAGAAAATTTATTCGCTACCTCCTTGCCTGCAATACGGGAGAGGTTTTGATAATGCTTTTCGCGGCAGTTGCCGGTTTGCCTCTTCCCCTCTTGCCGATTCAGATTTTATGGGTTAATCTAGTAACAGACGGTTTCCCCGCGATTGCGCTGGGACTAGATACTCTTGACCGGAATCTCATGGAAAGACCCCCTCGCCCTCCCGGGGAAGATATTTTTGCCCGCGGTTTGGCTAGAAAAATTTTGGCCTGGGGATTTTTAATCGGGTTGAGTTCAATTTTAATCTTCGCCGGTGTGCTTTATTATAGTTCAGACCTGGCGCGTGCCAGAACTGCTGCTTTTTGCTGTCTTGTTTTAGCTCAATTATTTCACGTCTTTGATTGTCGTTCAGAACAGGGGTCTCTTTTTGAAATGGGGGCATTTAATCCTTATATTGCGGGAGCAGTTTGTTTATCTTTGCTGATGCAGCTGGCCGTAGTTTATGTTCCCGCTTTGCAAAGCGTTTTTCATGCCATTCCTCTCACGCTCGGAGAGTGGCTGCTAGTTTTTTTAGCTGCAGGAGGGGCAACGCTGGGAAACGGCATCATACACTGGTTTTACGGCGTATTCAGGCACCACTTGATTGCATTTAATTTGACCCTGTCGAAGGGAGAGACGAGATGAACTTTTCAAAATGGCATGGCCTGGGAAACGACTTTATTCTCATGGAAGCAGAAGAAAGGAAAAATTTTATAGCAGAAGAGAAATTAGCGGATTTCGCCCGCCGCATTTGCAATCGCAATTTCGGAGTCGGAGGGGATGGCCTGGTTCTTTTATCGCCAGGTGCACGTGAGGCCTTGAGCATGCGGATTCTTAATTCCGATGGTTCGGAAGCCGAAATGTGCGGTAACGCTTTGCGTTGTGCAGCAAAATACGCTTACGAACGCGGTCTCGTCAAGGAACGGGTTTTTAAGGTCGAAACAAAAACAGGGGTAAAAGTTCCTGAACTTCTCTTAGAGGGAGAGCAGGTTGCTGCAGTCCGGGTAGATATGGGTGAACCTGTTTTAGATCGGGAGGCAATCCCGGTTTTAGGTGCTGCAGGAACAAAAGTAATTGAAGAAGAAATTAAGGTTAATGGCGAATTTCTTAAGTTCACGGCTGTTTCCATGGGAAACCCCCACTGTTTAATTTTTGTGCCTGATGTCTCTGAAGTGCCTGTTCAAAAATTAGGCCCTCGCCTTGAGCATCACCATCTTTTTCCCAGACGCATAAACGTAGAATTTATTGAAATCAAAAGCCCGGAAGAGATTATTGTCCGCGTTTGGGAGCGGGGAGCAGGAGAAACCCTTGCTTGCGGAACGGGGGCCTGTGCGTCAGTCGTAGGGGGTGTTCTCACCGGAAGGGTGGGTTCTTGCGTTCGTGTCAACTTGCCGGGAGGCCGGCTTTTGGTAGAGTGGGCCAAAAATAATCATGTGTATTTGACAGGCCCCGCGGCAGAAGTTTTTCGCGGCACCCTGGCCCGGAGTTTCTCTAATCAACTTTGAGGGAAAGGAGAGCTTAAATGAAAGAAGCAAGCCGCCTTGCGTCTTTGCCCCCCTATCTTTTTGCCAGGATTGAACAAAAAATTGAGGAGGCCAAAAAAAGAGGAGGGGACGTTATCAGTTTAGGAATCGGCGATCCGGATCTTCCGACACCTCCTCATATTGTTCAGGCTCTTATTGAGCAAGCCCAAAATCCCG
>DAOURU010000189.1 GCA_030627585.1 Bacillota bacterium | reverse complement strand
TTAGTTGCACTTGTATCTTCATCGATAAGCAAGAGCTTGGCTCCCATTTCGACAGCCTCCATAATGTTGGCAGCTTGAGAGGTGCTCCCGCTCGCATTTTCTGTAGAAAAAAAGTGTGTATCCTGTCCCAAAGGAAGATTATTAATAAAAGGACTAATATCCACTTTTTCCACCCTTCTGCCATCTTCGGCTCGAATTTTTACTGCCTCTTTAATTGTAATTACCCATTCTCTTCCATCCCCTGGAATATGGCCATAAACCCCTTTTTCAACGGCACGAAGCAAGGTTGATTTGCCGTGGTACCCTCCCCCTACTATCAAGGTTACACCCTTGGGAATTCCCATGCCTTTAATAATTCTATGATTGGGTACTTTAAAGGCAACTTCCAAATCTGTGGGGCTTTGAAAGGAAACAACTTGGGGTCCTAACAGGGGTTTATCGCTGATACCACTCAAGCGCGGAAGAACCGAGCCGTTGGCTATAAAAGCAACAAGTGACTGGTTCTCGAGGGAAGACCTGATCACTTCTTGATCTTCCGCCAGGATAATAAATTCCTGCAACTCTTTTTGATCAAGTGCATCGTAGAAAAGACTGGCCTCGATAATCCGAGGCATTGATTGGAAAAACATTGCCTCTGCAAATCGACCCAAAACCGTGCGGCCTCTTGCAGGGAGGCCGCAAAAAAAACGGGCCTCTACAAAGCCCTGGTTAATTACGACGGCACTTCGCTCAAGTATCTCTTGTTTGCCACAATCAATTGCAATTATTCCACTGTTTCCTGTGCCCCGCGCCTTTTGTCCAAACTTGCCGCACGCCAGTGCAAAAGACCTGGCCAAGTAGTCTCTAAGAGCTATTTGCCTGGCTTTTGTCTGAAAGAGAAACAAGGGAAACCTTGCAAGTTTTTGATCCACCCTAACCCTCACCTTAGAAGGAGCAGCAAAAGGATCCCCTTGGACGTGATCAATGAAAAGCTGGAAGGTTCCAAAGTCGTACTCACCCTCAATCTCTTGATAGGCTTTATAACCTTTTCCGTTGATGCGATGGAGTTTGTTTCTAAGAAGCTGACTGTCTTGCATTTTTTTACACCTCTTTAGATTCACTTATTACTGCTAAATTTTCCAGCAGCGAAAGCTGATTTCGAGTGCCGATGGCAATTAAAAGATCGTGGGGTTTTATTTTTTCATCAGCCTGTGGAACCCCGATAATTTCTCCTTCCCGCATAATTGCAATAATCATGGCGCCTGTTTGATCCTTAATTCGGGAGTCCCGAAGCGTCTTTCCGATAAGGGAGGAACAGTCTGATACCATGATTTCTTCGATCTCGATTTCAGTCCCGCGACTGTTCATAATGGTTTCGACAAATTCTACAGTAACCGGTTTCAGAATAGAAACAGCCATGCGCCTGCCCCCAATTGCTTCAGGCGCGATAACCTTGTCTGCCCCCGCCCGGATGAGCTTGCTTTCAGATTCATCCCTATTGGCTCGGGCCACAATAATAATGTTAGGGTTGAGTTCTTTGCCCGTTAAACTGACAAAAACATTGTCTGCATCCGAAGGAAGAGCTGCAATAAGGCCCCGTGCTTTACGAATACCCGCCTCCAGGAGAATCTCATCGGCGGTCGCATCGCCTTCTAAAACCAGAACCCCTTGTTCCCGAAGTTCACGTGTAATATTAACATCATTTTCAATAACCACAAAAGGGATTTTTTCTTTTTTTAAAGACTGAATCACCTGGCGCCCGACTCTTCCGGCACCACAAATTAAAATGTGACCTTCTAATTCAGCAATTCGTTTGCGCATACCCTTCCTCCCTAACGCATCCGCCAGTTTTCCCTCAACAATCACCGCTACCCCGTTCCCAAATGCGTAAAGAATTAAACCTACTCCTATAAAGAGAAGTGCCATCACAAAGATTCGCCCTGCTGTAGTTACGGGAACGTAATCTCCATAACCAGTTGTTGTAAGAGAAACAATAATAAACCAGAGCGCCTCCAGGAAAGAGTACCCCTCAAAAAACTGGATGCCAAGGATACCTATTAAGACAATAACGAGAATTCCTAAAAGGAGGCGTTCCCATTGAGGATGCCTCTCCACGTTAATTCCCCTTACCGACGAATTTACTCTTTTGCTCTTTCTGATCTAAAGACCAGGCCTCTTCTACCAACCGGGAAATAAGTTCCGAAAAAGAAATACCCGCGGCTTGTGCTGCGTCAGGAAAAAGACTTGTCGCAGTCATTCCGGGAATTGTATTTACTTCTAATACATATGGAATCTCGTCATTGCTAATCATGAAATCGATGCGGGCAAAATGTCGGCAGTTAAGAGCCTGGTAAGTCCTCAAGGCAATTGCTTCTACTTTTTGGGCAACGTGGGAACTAATCCGGGCCGGAATAATATGGCGGCTTAATCCGGCACTATACTTTGCCTTATAGTCATAAAAGCCTGTTTCTGAGATAATTTCGATTAAAGGCAAGACCTGTGGATCTTCTGTCCCCAAAATCGATGCTGTAACTTCAACCCCTTCAACGAACTTCTCAGCAAATGAAGTATCATCATATTGAAGGGCAAAAGCAACCGCGCTTATAAGTTCTTTTTGGTTTCTGGCCACCGAGACCCCAATCGTGGAACCTTGACAGGCCGGTTTTACCACGACCGGAACATTAAGATATGCAATAATTTCACTGGCAATTTGAGCTAAGCCTTTGCGTTCCGCTTCTTGTCTTGTAAAGACCTGAAAGGGGGCTGTTTCAATTCCTTCCGAGAGAAGAATTTTTTTTGTCATTACTTTGTTCATAGCAAGAGCGCTAGCTAGAACGCCGGAGCCAGTATAGGGAAAACCTAGGAGTTCGAGTAAACCCTGAATTGTCCCATCCTCTCCGAACTCACCATGCAAAGCAATGAAGACAACATCTGGCTGAAACTCCAGTAAGCCGCTAATTAATTCGGAGGCAGGATCAATTTTCTTAACCTCATAGCCCTTATCAACTAGAGCCTGAGCAATTTGTTTTCCAGTTTGGAAGGAGACCTCCCGCTCTGAAGAAAGCCCTCCCAACAGAACAGCTACTTTGTTAGGTCTCTTTTTTACCACTAAGCTCACCTCTATTTGTAAAATAAACTTTTTTATCTCCTATGGACAAAAAAGGGTTATATTATAAACTTCTCATAATCTTTTGATACCTTTAATTCTTGCGATGCCTTTGACAACTTTTTTTCTTTTCGTTATAATTATACACAGGAAAAGCGCAGGGGAGTAGCTCAATTGGCAGAGTAGCGGACTCCAAATCCGTTGGTTGCGGGTTCGAATCCTGCCTCCCCTGCCATAAAAGCCAACAACGGCAAGGCTTCCAGGTCTCAGGAGGTCCTTGCCGTTTTATTTGAAAAACCGAGTTTGAAAAAAATTGAGAAAATGATTTTAGGCTCACATTATTCCGGTTATAATTTCATCAATTTTTTTTGCTGCCTCTTTCTGCAACCCGGGCATCAGGTGAGAGTATAAATCCATCTTGATCCCGAT
>DAOURU010000024.1 GCA_030627585.1 Bacillota bacterium | reverse complement strand
TGGCCTCAAGAAATTGTTCCTCTTGCATTAAAATCTCCCCTTTGAGCCTCCAAAGCTCAGGGGTTTCCAATCCGCTTTCAAGTGCTTTATCCAACAGGAATATATTTTTTTGAGATGTCTCGAGGGCAAGATTTCCTATCCAGTATAACTTTCCCTGTTTGTTCTGACGAAAATCACCCCCTCGGTAGTTTAATTTACATGCCTGCATGCAATTATAAAAAAGATTATAGACTTTTCCATAGAACGGATAGAGTTTGGTTTTTAAACTCAAAGCTTTCACCTCCGTTTATCTTAAATATCCAGAAATTAAATTCTTGCTTAAAAGTGAAATTCCTGCTAATTTTTTCCATCTTATTCCGCCTTTGTTCGCCAAGCCGTTTATTTTTTGTTCTTCTTTGTCTAAAAAAATAACCCCGCTCTCTGCGGGGTGTGCTTTTTTCTGATTCATCAAAATTTATTCCCGACACTGACAATCTTTACAATATCCATAAAATTTTAGTTGGTGATCAACCACCAAAAAATTGGTTTTTTTTGCAATCCAGGTTTCGAGACTTTCCAGCAGATCGTCATTAAATTCCATAACTTTGCCGCAATTAATGCAAATTAAATGGTGGTGGTGGTGTACTTCTGCCTCGGCAAATTCATACCTGGTACGGCCGTCACCAAATTCGATTTTATGTAAAATATCTAAATTCGCCAAAATTTCCAGCGTTCGATAAACTGTCGCGAGGCCAATTTCAGGATGATTTTGTTTGACAATGCCGTGAATTTCCTCGGCGCTTAGATGTCTCTGCTCGTGGTCGAAAAAGGCTTTTAAAATTATCTGGCGTTGAGGTGTAATTTTATAGGCTTTCTGTTGCAATTTAGCACAGAGCGAATTGAAGGTCGGTCGCAATATTTACCCCTCCAGAAAATTACCTTTTCGGCTATCCTTTACATAAATACTGCCCGGAAATGATTTTGCATATTTTTTAAGTTCTGCGGCAATTTCACCCACCGACCAGTGGCTCTCAATGGTTTCGGTTTTCGTTGGAAACCACTGCAATCGAGAGGCTCAAAAGGGAAAGAACTGCTCTCTACCCTTCCGAATCTATCATGATCACAAAACCTCGTTCCAAATCTTTTTTACTGTAAAAATGCTGGATGCCCTGGTCAAAACCGCGAATTAAATCACCTGTGTTACCAGAGGGTCATCATCAATAATTAAAACTTTTGGCTTCAAAATCTTTCACCATTTCAAATTTGAAGATTTAAATTATAATTCAATTTTCGTGCCCGTTTTCCTTTTGTTGAATAATTTTTTGCTTAGACCTTCATGCCGCTCATACGGCACCATCAGAAGAAAATAAAGGGTTATCCTTACAGGCGAAGCGACCTTACGGAGGTTGTTACCTCGCCCTTGACGAGGAGCAGCTAACGGCAGCCGAATCGAGATAGGACATCGAGATAGCCAACTGTGTGCCACAGACGGCATCATAGGAGGCAGTCGGCTAACCATTGCGACGAGTTTTAGGGCGAAGCAGGTAAGAGTACCGGGAGCAAGCGCAAGGAGAACCGAATCATATTTTTAGGGTAGGATTACCAATTACAACATGCCTGTAAGATGTCATATTATACTCTTGCTCTTAATATGTTTAAAAATGAAAATTTTTCTGGAGGATGATGAGCATGGCTGAGGAAAAAAACATCATTTTAAAGTACACTGCAACCCCCGTCTTTTTAGGTACTTTGGCTGCGGTTGGCGTTGGACTAACCGGTACAATTTTGTTAACATTAATTTTCTATTTTACCTCTTTTTCTGAAAGTTACCTGCAACCCGCTGGGGCCGCCATCTATCTGATTGGTGCCTTCACCGGAGGCTTTTTAGCGGCAAAAAGGGCCGGCGGAAAAGGACTTTTATACGGAACAGGAGTCGGTATCTGTTACTTTTTCTTTTTTACACTAATAGTACTGGCAACCAAACCCGGGTCTTTTTCATTATTAAACCTGGGATTAAAAGCAGTTTACACATTTATAGTTTCGGCAGCAGGTGGAATTATTGGGATTGCGTTGACCGAGTGACATAGTTATTTAGTTTGTTCCCAATGCCCCCGGATACCATCTATCTTCCAGCCCGTTGGTTCCCTGACTAAAAGTACTTTTACTGTATCTTCCTTCCCCCATTTACTTAAAGGGCACCAAATAACATCTCCTGTTACCCAGGCACGAGAGTCTAATTCTGTAAAGTCCGTAACGATAAATACTACATAGACTCCGGAGGTAACCTGAGCACGATCTTTAATTAAAGCAGGAATTACACCAGTAGTTTCTAGTCTGTTCCAGTAACGATCAGTTAGCAGGGTACGGAAGCGCTGCCAATCCGCATCTTGAATTGCCTGGTAGAAATCACCTGCCACCTCGACCGAAGCATGAACACGGATTTGAACAACTTTCCATTGTCCATTAACCAACCGCAAAAAAACGGTTTCATTGTAATCTGGAATACGCCGCCGGGCCGACTTCCAACTTGCGCGGCCGAGAGCCCAGGCCTCACCTCGCAGCATATCCACGTGAGAATCTAAAACAAGGAATATTACGTATTGGATGGAAGGATCTTGTTTTTTAATAAGTTCCCAACGAGAAATAAGACCGCTTTCATTTAAATAACGAAAAAGAGCCGGTGTTGTAAGCGCCTGGACATAATCCCAGTTATTTTCTGCAAAAGCCCGGTAAAAACTATCAATTACTGTGAAAGGATTGTCAGGATAAGAAAAATCTTGAACAGCAGGAGATGAAAGATTGCTATTCCGGGACTCCCGCAGGATGACAAAACCGGATGAAATAAGAACAATTGAAACAAGCGCTGCAAAAATCAATTTTAAGGGTTTTTTATTCATCATCATTCACTGCCCGAGAAGAATTCTATGGTAAATTAATGCATGGTGAAGATTAATTATGCCTAATTTAAAAAGCAGCCCGGGGGAAGGCCGCTTTTTCTTTACTTGACTACCTTTTTCAAAAGATCCCGCAGGAAACGTGGTAGTTTAATAAAATAAACTTTCAAGATTACCACCTCTCTAGATGCTTTTTCTTTCCCTATTATACTCCTTGAGAAAGAAAAAGGTGCAGGCAAAAAGCTTCTTAACGAATATATATGCTTTAAAAAACCATTTCATGAGTTAGGGGAGGGATTTTTATGTTCCCTGGATCAATTGATCCGCTTTTTTTCTTAATTCTTGTACAACCATACCTGCAATCACCGCATAATCTTCGACTGGAAGATAATTAGGAGCAGAGCTATCGAAAAGGATATTACCGGAAGGCGGAAATTCTTCGTCGCCTTCCCAAATTACATATGTTACAGGGACCATTGGAAAGACCGGAACCGTGATACTGCTATCACCCAAGCTTTCCCTTTTTCCCCCCAGTGCCAGTCCTGCTTTAACTAATGCGCCTGGATCTTGTCCAAACAGCTTAATTAAAGGCCGGATTGCTCGATTGTAAAACGGATTAATATAAATCTGACCCGAGGGAAGTTCTTTAAAGGAAATCCACTTGTGATGCAAAGGAACCCCTTCGGCGGAAGATAAATAATGAAGAATTAAAATCTTGCTGGCTATAGGTACGTCCTCCCCTTGGGGACGGTAAACATCTCCCGAGGGGTACTTAACATGATATTCCTCATTTAAAAACATAACAAAAAACTCTTTTTGGGTTTCATCATATTTAACTCTAGCCCGCCAGGCAATGTCTTGAGGTTTAAGTTCGCCAAGTTTTTTTTGGGCCAGCTTTAATGTTACATCCCAGTTCATAAAAGTTTTGTTTAAGGCTTTAAGTTTATCCAATCTAATCCCTCCAAGTTTCTTCTTGGATATAAACTTCGCTAATAAGTGCTATTCTCCTGCATGATCCTGAGATATAAAGAGCGCCGGCGGGGCCCGTCAAATTCACAAAAATAAATCCCCTGCCAGGTTCCTAAAAGCAATTTACCATCTCTTATGAAAATAAACGTTGAACCCCCCAACAAGCTGGCTTTAACATGGGCATGGGCATTTCCTTCTCGATGAAAGTAGTTGCCCTTGACCGGAACAAGTTTTTCCATGGTATGGTTAAGATCTCGAATAACATCTGGGTCTGCATTTTCATTTATCGTAAGTGCCGCCGTCGTATGTGGTACATAAAGAAAGCAGATCCCTTCCCGACAGTTCCTGGCTTCAACCTCTTTTCTAATTAGGCTAGTAATATCGATAAATTCAATCTGTCGGGTAGTTTCCAGGTTAATTACTTTGTTCATGGCAGTTCCCCCTTTATGCTTAAGATTCGGGTTTGACAATTCTTCTCTCAATGAGTAAAATTAAGATTGGAACGCGCCCGTAGCTCAGGGGATAGAGCGCTGGCCTCCGGAGCCAGGTGCGCAGGTTCGATTCCTGCCGGGCGCGCCATTTTTTATTTTTTAATGTGAAAATAGCATTCCCCTAAAACTGAACAATGATCAAATCAAAAAATCAAATCGATAAAGGGTCACCTCAGCTAAGCATTAATTTGGCAGGTTTAGCGGCCCGAGCAACGATAATTCAAAATTGAAATAACCCCTTTTTCCTTTAAGGCATCGATTTCCGCTTTACTGTCATCGATGGATCTTTGAGAGGATTAATAATTCATTCAGGATAGTTCTTGATCAGCGAGATTACGCAAGGAGGTTGATCTACAAGGTCCTCCCGCCCAAGAAGATAAGGATAGTCATCGCCACGTTCCAGATGCTATGGGCCGCCAGGGCCGGAAAGAGAGATCCTGTTTTTTCGCAAATCAGGGCAAGTCCCGCGCCTCCCAGCGCAAGAGGGAGAAAGCGAACCAAATCAAAATGGAGAGCCGCGAAAAAGGCGGAAGTGATTAAAACAGCAGGAAAAAGACCGAAATGGAAGCGAAATACCGGGTAAACAAAACCGCGGAAGTAGAGTTCTTCGCCAAGCGGAGCAAGAACTCCCCCGAGCGCCAGGAGAACCAGCAGTTCCCGCCAGTTGTGCGTTTCCAGAATCACCCCGGCAAAGGGCTGGGGCTGCGGGTAATAAGGCAAAAGTAAAATAATCAGCCCCATCGCAAGGATGACCAGGCTGAAAACAACCAGGCCTCCCCCCAGACCGGTAATCAAAAAATCGTGCCAGGAGAAACGGCTCAGGCCCAGGTACGCCAGAGGAGCGCGGTACTTGGCGCGGGCAAAACCCAAAACAAGCCCTCCCAGCACAAGAGCCTGAACGAGGCCTGCCAGCAAGAATGAGGCAAGTTCGGGGCTGCCCAGGCCGGGAAAAAAGGAGAGTACCCGGAGAACAAGCCGGGTACCGAACAGGCTGAAAGAAAAGCCGCATAAATAAACAAGGCCGATAATCATCAGGATTTCTTTGAGCCCCCAGGGGGGCCGCAGGTTTGGAAAGTCCGTTTGTCGAAAATTTTCTGTTTTTTCTAAAGAGAGAGAATCCTGTCCTTTCATAATTCACCTTAACTAGAGCTTGAGGTTGAGGGCCGGAAACGCCTTTATTTCAGGCCGGAACTTAAACAAGCAGCCTTCGCAGTAAGCTTAACAAATCCGGGGCAAAGGTTCCCCTTCCAGCATCGTCAAAATCCGGGTTGCTCCTAATTCGGTTTCTAAAAGGACAAGCCCCGGTTCATCTTCAATAATCCTACCGATCTGCACCGCAGCCTCTCCTTCCGGCAAACTCCGCATCGCCTCAAGGACCTGCGGCGCAGCTTCCGGGGCCGCGACTACAATTAGTTTTCCCTCATTTGCCAGATATAAAGGATCGATCCCCAGCATCTCGCAGCCACCGGCAACCTCGCGCCGGATGGGAAGGAGTTCCTCCTGAACCAGGATCCCCTTTCCGCTTTGGGCTGCCAGTTCGTTCAGAGTTGTCGCCAATCCGCCCCGCGTGGGATCGCGCATGCATTTTATACCCGCGCCGCCGGCAGCAAGAACTGCTTCAGCCAGCCTGTGCAGAGCCGTAGAGTCGCTCACGACAGGGGTCGTAAAGGATAGCCCCTCCCGCCGGGCAAGAATCGCCAGCCCGTGTTCCCCTATCGAACCGCTTACAATGACTACATCCCCGCTTTGAATGCGGCGCGGGGACAGTCGGCGCCCCTCAGGAACCAGGCCGATTCCGGTCGTGTTGATAAAAATTTTATCTGCACTCCCCCGTCCTACAACCTTCGTGTCTCCTGTAACGACGCGAACTTCTGCGGCAAGGGCGGTTTCCCGCATCGAACTTACGATCCGCCTGAGATCCGAAGGAGGAAAACCCTCCTCAATAATGAAAGCAGCACTGATATATAAAGGTTTGGCCCCGCTCACGGCCAGATCGTTGACTGTTCCGCAGATGGCCAGTTTTCCGATATCGCCGCCCGGGAAAAAAACAGGATCTACGACAAAAGAATCAGTTGTGAAGGCTATCCTGCCGTGGGGCAAATTCAGAAGAGCAGCATCCAGCATTTCATCTAAAATCGCATTTTCAAAAGCATCTTGGAAAACTGTTTTTATGAGCTGGTGGGTTAGGATGCCGCCGCTGCCGTGACCGAGCAGGATGACCTCGTCTTGTTCTGTTTTTTTCAAATCGCTCCACCAACTTTCTGCTCCCCGTAGCGATAGTAAGCAGCACAGGAACCCTCGGTAGATACCATGCAGGGGCCCACCGGCTTCATTGGTGTGCAGGCCTTACCGAAGAGGGGGCACTCATGGGGTAATTTGAGGCCTTTTAAAACCTCTCCGCAGGCGCACTTTCGCACGCGCTTGCCAGGCGCTACTGTCAAGGAAAAGCGCCGCGCGGCATCCCACTGCGCAAACTCCTCCCGGAGCACGAGCCCGCTCCCTGGAACCTCTCCGATCCCCCGCCAGCGCGCTGAAGCCGGAATAAAGTACTTATCAATATAGGCGCGCGCCACATGGTTGCCCTCCGGACGCACCGCCCGCTTGTACTGGATTTCCACGGCGGGACGCTCTTCCCGGTACTGGCGCACAATCAAAAGGAGGGCCTCTAAAATGTCAACAGCCTCAAATCCGGCGACAACACAAGGCTTTCCGTACTTTTCGGCCACAAACTGAAAAGGTTCGCTCCCCAGAATGGTGCAAACATGGCCGGGGTTTAGAAAGGCATCGATTTTAACCTCCGGATCCTCCAATAATGCCTCCATTACCGGCGGCACCAGTTTGTGAAGTGAAAAAAGAGAAAAATTTTTTACCCCCTGCTGAATCGCCTGTTCCAGCGCTACGGCTATCGTCGGCACTGTTGTCTCAAAACCAACCGCCAAAAATACAACCTGCGCATCCGGGTTTTCCGCAGCCAGAGTTAAAGCATCGGTCGGGGAATAGACGACCCGGACATCGGCCCCGCGGCTTTTTTCCTGCTGAAGGCTGCTGGACGTGCCGGGCACCCGCATCATATCCCCAAAAGTAGCCAGGATGACCCCTTTTTCGCGGGCGAGGGCAATTGCATAATCAAGATCGGCATCATCTGTCACGCAAACCGGACAGCCGGGACCCGAGATGAGCCGAATGTGCTGGGGTAATAGCGCGCGCAGTCCGCTTCGGGCGATAGCTACAGTATGAGTTCCGCATACCTCCATTGCCGTAAGGGGGCGGTCGGCTTCCTGCTGCAGCCGGTCTAAAAGATAGCGTGCGTATTCTTTTTTACTCTTGTAAGGCTGCATAAGCTTCCTCCCATGCTTCAAAAATTTCTTCGGCGGCCTTTTCGTCAATGACCTGGATGGCAAAACCGGCGTGCAGAAGAACATAATCCCCAACTTTTGCTTCCGGTGTAAGAGTGATGTTGATTTCTTTCGTGTTGCCTCCTAAATCGACTTCAGCAAGCATGCCTTTAATTTTTGTAATCCTGGCCGGTATTGCAAGACACATTTCCCTTGATCACCTCGCTTGCGATATAAACTTGACCCAGCGAAATTCCCCCGTCATTAGCCGGGACCTTGCGGTGCACGAGAGCCTGGAAGCCGGCCCCGGCAAGTTTCTCCCGCATCAGGCGAAACAGTAAATTATTTTGGAAAACCCCCCCGCTCAGCACAACCTGATCGAGTCCTGTTTCCTTTCGCAGCCTTTCCAAAACAGAAAGGATCATCATCGCGAGGGTCAGGTGAAATTTTCCGGCACAGACTTCAACTTGTGTTCCACGCTCCAAATCTCTTAAGAGCCCTTCCCAAACCCCTCGTACTCCCAACTG
Source organism: Bacillota bacterium (assembly GCA_030627585.1). GTDB lineage: Bacteria > Bacillota > DSM-12270 > Thermacetogeniales > Thermacetogeniaceae > Ch130. Next base: position 1,315 of record DAOURU010000024.1, on the reverse strand, counting down.
GTACGGCCTCGTATGAGTCAAGAACTCAAAATCGTAAAAGTCCCGAACATTCGGGTCTGCCCTGGATTCCATTTCCATCGCCGCCTGCGCCTCGTACTGCACCCGCGTGCAGATGCCAAGCAGCACGGAGACAGCATCAAAAAGCCGCCCGCAGCTGGAGGTGGGAACAGTATTGAATCTATTCTCCAACTGCCGGATTAAAACCTGCTGCTCCTCTTCGGGCAATGTAGGGAGATACTTGCGTGCCCACCTCAGACCGCGCGAACCAAAGAGTTCGTACAGGTACGTGAAAGCCATGCGCGCCGGCCGCTTCACAGTAACCTCGCCGGGGAGAGGCATGTAAGCCAGGTGGGCGATCCGTTCGAGCCGTGCCGGGGTGCCGGCGAAAAATTCAAACCCCCAGATAGCGCCGTCCGTTCCGTACCCCGTTCCATCACAGATTACCCCGAGCGCCGGCTCTGTTGCCTGATTTTCGACAAGGCAACTGGCCATATGAGCGTGGTGGTGCTGAACGCCAATCTTTACCAAACCCTCCTGGCGTTTTGCCCAGCGGGTGGCCATATATTCCGGATGCAAATCGTAAGCAATAATCTCGGGCTTCACATTCAGCATTTTCTCAAAACGAGGGATGGAGTATAAAAACTGGCGGTAATTCCCATAGTGATTTAAATCGCCCAAATGCTGGCTCAAATAAGCACCTTTCCCCTTCGTCATACAAAAAGTACTCTTCAGCTCTCCCCCGCAGCCAAGGATTGGGGGCACCTCCCCGGGCAAATCTACCGGCAAGGGGACATAACCCCGCGCCCGCCGGTAAATCTGGACCTCCCCTGCCACCACGGCAGCAAGCGAATCGTCGCACCGGTTATAGATCCGGCGGTCGTGCATCAGGTAGTAATCGGCGATTCCCTTTAACTTCATCAGAGCCTCTTTGTTATCTATAATTAAAGGGTCGTCGCTGATGTTGGCGCTGGTCATGATTAAAATCTCTAAATCGTCGTCAAAAAGCAAGTGGTGCAGCGGAGTATAGGGGAGCATCACCCCTAAAGTATCAATCCCCGGCGCAATCTCCGGGGGTAAATCGTCTTGACGGCGACGCTCCAAAATTACGATGGGGTGAGCCGGGCTTTCCAGAAGTTCTGCCTCTTCTGAAGAAACAAAACAGTATTTTTCGATAACCCGCAAGTCGCGGCACATCACGGCAAAAGGCTTGAACTCCCTGATTTTTCGGCGGCGCAAAGCAGCCACCGCCTCCTGCCGGCGGGCGTCGCAAACCAGGTGAAAACCGCCCAAACCCTTGACTGCCAAAATTTCCCCG
>DAOURU010000293.1 GCA_030627585.1 Bacillota bacterium | reverse complement strand
CTTCATGTCTATGCGGAAATAATCCATGGAAAGCTCTTCTCCGGGCTCCAGGATTACGAAGTTTTCATCCCAGGGGCCGGTCAGCAGCTGTTTCAGCAAACTGATAGAACCCTCCACAACTTGGTGCTTCAGCCCCATCATTTTGGCGATTTCATAAGATTTTGCCAGGCAGGCATCGTCAAGCGGGTATGCTCCCGTATCAATCAGGACCAGCCGCCGGTAGTGCTCCAGCATCATTTTTAAAACCCGCTCGGCCCGTTCCTTGCCGTAGCGCTCGACGCAGCGCTCAAATTCCCTGATAATGTTGTTTTCGTTGACGATCCACCCTCTGGTCAAAAAATAACTGACCATTTCCCGTGACAATTCCTCCCTCTTTTCATACGACCCTAAAAGGAGAGAGATGCAGTCGTCAACCCTGGGTACGATCAGCCGGGCGCCGGGAGAGTGCAGACCCAGCAGCGAGTTGCCGCAGTACCCGTAGCAGAGGATGATGTTTTCCACATTGGTGATTCTGCTCACCGTTTCCTGCAATTTCACACGCAGGGCGTCCGGGTGGTTGTGGAGCCCCGATTCCACCCAGATTACCGGGTACCTTACCCCGGTCTCGGCAATTGCCATGTTTATCTCATCGCTTATCGTCTGGCAAGCTATAACAATTGTGCTCATTAAATATACACCTCATTTAGCCGTCCTGCTGCCGGCAGCGCACCTGCTGTTGCCGCGTTCCTTAAGCAGTCTGACACAGAGTTCCGCGCCATCTGTGCAGTTTTTTGCCCAGTAGTCCGCACCGGTGTAACTGCAAACAACTTCATTCACAAGACCGCCGATGATGATCACCGGACACCGTTTCCCCAATTTCCTCTTGATCATGCAAACCGTCTTTTTCATGGAATCGTATGCGTCGGAGATCAGGCCGGACAGGCAGAGAATGGGGGCGCCGGTTTGACGGAGCTTCTCCAGGAATGCCCTCGGAGGCACATTGACTCCGGCATCAAGCACCTCCAGTCCGTAATGGCGCATCGTCACAATCGTAATGTTTTTTCCTATATCGTGGATATCCTTTTCCACGGTGCCGAACACAACCTGAGGCCGACTGTGGCATGAGGTTCCACCGGCAGGCCCCAGTACAACCTGCTGGGCATGTTTGTAAATATCGGCAGCCATCACCACGTCGGCCAGGAAGTACTCCCCCCTGTTATACCTTTCCAGCACAATCTCCACCCCGGTCCTTACCTCCTCCAGAAGCACAAAGGGATCAATTCCCCTTGCGAGGCCGTTACGCACCAGGGAAACGGCCTTTTCCTCCTGAATCCCTGCAACAGCAGAAACTATGAGCTTGCGCACCGCCTGCATCGCCCGATCACTTCCCCTGTCATGGTTGTGAAACAGCCTTCAAAGTAAAACGGTCGCCGCGGCAGATCATCTTTGACCATCCAATCGGCCGGTTCTTTGCGGCATAGATGATTTGTTCTATGCACAGGGCGGGAAGTCCTGCCCTAGCATCCAGCAGTTCTGCTTCTTCCTTCGACAGGATACACGGAGAAACCTCCAAGACATTTTTTACAGACACAAGTTCGGTGTGCCGGGCCACCAGGTCCGGGAAGGCAGCGTAGGCGATCTCTTTTTCCAGCAGGGGAGTTCCTTTAACATAGGGCAGAAACCGGGAGTCAACGGCAACCGGCCCCTTTTCATCAGACAGGATGCGCCTGATCTTCAGAACCTTGTTCCCTTTTTTAACACCCAGTTTGTGAGAAATCTTTGCGTCCGCCGGGATTATTTCCAGTTCACCGAGCTGGACCCTGAATCCCCTGTTCTTCCCAAAGATTTTTTCTTCGGAAAAATCCAGCACCAGGGTGTCCATAGAGGGAGATGTAACGAAACTGCCTTTCCCCTGAACGGATTTAATATAGCCGTCTTTCGCCAGCAACTCCAACCCGTGGCGCACTGTCATGTGGCTGACCCCGTACTGCCTGGCGAGCTGGGCGGTTGAGGGGATCATGTCCCCGGGCTTCAGTTCGCCCCGGTCGATTTTGGTTTT
>DAOURU010000232.1 GCA_030627585.1 Bacillota bacterium | reverse complement strand
TTTAGCGAAAGTATTTGAGGCCGTTTGTCTCTGTAAAGCCTTACCATCTTAACCAAAGGCTTGCTTCCAGCTAAGGCGCCCGTCAAGAATCTCCCATAATGTTTTTGCTTCTTGGCCGCTAATTTTTGCTCCCCGCGGCAAGGCCCGCTCCCACTGCTCAGAAGATACCGTCGCCAACCATTCACCAGCTTTGGAAAGTTCCGCCTCACCGGTTTGCCGCCATTGCTCGGCTAAGCCTTCTGCAATTACGCGCGGAATATTCAACATCCGTAAAGCTACCGCCTCTTTTACTTGTAATACCGTATGTCTTATCTGAGGTTCTTGACTGCCAAAACCTGAAAACAAAATTGACCGTGTCCGGCAGCGAACCCGAAACAAATCCCTGGCCCACTTATTTTCCCGCCAGTTCTGCAACTGCCGCTCAGTAAGAATAATATTTGATTTTTTAGCACAACCATTTAAAAAATGGTTAAAGTGAATCTTTTGCATAAAATTTATCTATTTTTGGTCGTCCAGTCAAAACCGATTGCCGGGTCATCCCAGGCAATCCTTTTTTCATCCGGATTTTCCCGGTTGTAGGACATGGTAGTAAAATAAATAATTATCGCCGGCTCGCTGCCCAGCACCCGGTAGCCGTGGGCCACCATTTTAGGGATGAGCAGTAAAAACGGGTTGTCTTCGCCCATGTAGAAAACGTGGTAGTGAAAGACTTTGATTACCCCCGGGTAAGCCTTGGACATGGGGGCCTGCCCGAAGCGGGACAAAAGTTCGTCGTCGTCTCTTAAGATCTCCATGAAGAACCCGCGGTCGTCGCAGTGCCTGATCAATTTTTTTACCTTCACGCCTTATGTAGCAATTGTCCAGCACCGATGTGTAAGTTTGAAGGCTGTGCAAGCACTCACCAAGCTGCACCCCGGTTGTTTCCAGCAAAACCTTGCCCGGGTTTTCCAGCCTGTGCCTGCGTCCCGACTCGACAAATGCGCACTCACGGATCTTCTTTTTGCTTTAAGAAATGCACCGCCCCGCCGGACCGGCCGCTTCTTTTTCCCTAAGCCGCTTTAACAGCGGGCCGGCCACCACAACCGGCACCAAAAAATGGGCCAGGGCGTAGGCCGCACCCAGGCCGTTCAAACCGTGTAAAATCAACAAAAGCCTTAATGAAATAGATAAGCTTACTTGAGTCCCCGTTATCTCTCTATTATATCTTATCCCACCCAAACAAACCCGCGCCATCCAAAGCATCATACGCCTCATTTATGAGTTCAGGTGCAAACTTATCCTTTTTCGCCATAATAACTCTATCAATTACCCAGTTTTTAGAGGGAGGCTTGCGAAAATACCTCTTATGAGTAACATAGAAATAATGTATCGTTGCCAGCAACTCCAGGTCCGCAGGACCGAACTTTCCGAACACACCTAATAAATTATCTATCTTATCCTTATACAATTCAATTTCTTCATGATAAGTAGTTATAATTTCATCTGCCCTATCCCCGAGAAGATAATGCGACCGCTTTGATGTATCGCTTGTATCAATCAAAATATTATCAGCGACCAGTTCATCCATACGGTAGTATAAATCCTGAGAATACGGCCCATAATGGTGCATTTCAAAATCATATATCATGGGCACCCCTTGGGCTTTTAAAAAATAGCAAATTTTCTGCACCACAGTCCGGCCGATTTTTACTTTTTGCGATTTCCATTGCTTGACAATGTATGCCACCAAAGCGTCTTCCAGGTAATGGCCAAAGCCAATTTTCATTAGAAAACCTCCCCCTCCAGCTCAACAACACGCTCCTTAATTTTGCCGTCAATCTGGCCATCTTCATTTTTCGCATAAACCCTTTTCGCATAAACCCTTATTACATGGAATACCTTGGGCATGTCATGTATTATTTTAGAAACTTCCGTAATCAATTTCCAGTTACCCTGCTTGGTTCTCACATAAAAGAAATCGCCCATCTCATCTTCTTCGGGAATAACGAACTTATGTATTGTACCTCTCGCGTTCTTATCGATAATAAAGCTATGATCCTGAAATTCTTTTAGCAAGGTTTCATAAATCTTTTCAGCGGTCATCCGGTTTCTAACACCCGCAAAAGCGCCAGTTTCATAAACCACAGAATGATGTTCCCTGTTTATAATATAATAAGCCCAGGTATGACCAGCAGAACATTTATCCTTTGCAGCAGATCTCATCACCATCGTCAGATCCATGTCATCCATGTTTATGGCATCCAGTAAGTTCTCGAGTTTATATCCTCTTTCTTCGAAAAACTTCAGCAAGTAAATATCATATATTCTCCTGGTACGGTGATACAATACCTGCGTATACATGTAATACCTGGCCAAAATTAGTGCTTCCAGAGATTGAATTCCGCCGCTATCAAGCCCCAGCCGGAGCCCTCCTGTTTCACCTCCCGGAATTACCAGCAAAGTCTCCAATAGCCTGTGATGGTCAAATGTACCATATCTGACACCACAGTGCAGGGAATCCCTTAAGAGGTAGTCCATTCGATCAACATCTATTTGACCGGATAGAATATCTTTTAAAAAATTCAATTCCGGGATAATAGGATCTTTCTGAATTAATTGAATAACTAAATCCGTAGCACCTTTAAAATACCAGCTATCAATATCGTCCCTTAGCCCGTCAATTACGGCAATACTGATATCATTGTGTTTTTTCCCATGGCGCCGAAACAATGTTACCAAAAGGGAAAAAACACGATGATGTCAGTATTGCCGTAATTGACGGGCTAAGGGA
>DAOURU010000277.1 GCA_030627585.1 Bacillota bacterium | reverse complement strand
TGATGCAGTTTGGGCGGAGCAGGGCAAGGCTGCTTGAGCCTGAAAAGAAAAAAGTCACCTTTGCTGATGTCGCCGGGGTGGATGAGGCAAAAGAGGAACTCCAGGAGATTGTAGAGTTTCTCAAAGATCCAAAAAGATACAACGACATCGGTGCCAAAATTCCCAAGGGCGTTCTTCTTTACGGCCCTCCGGGCACAGGAAAAACTTTACTGGCACGGGCCGTGGCAGGAGAAGCGGGGGTCCCTTTTTTTAGCATCAGCGGTTCTGATTTTGTGGAAATGTTTGTCGGAGTAGGGGCTGCGCGGGTGCGGGACCTTTTCGAGCAGGCGAGAAAAAATGCCCCGTGTATTGTTTTTGTGGACGAAATTGACGCTGTTGGGCGGCACCGGGGCGCCGGGTTAGGCGGAGGCCATGATGAGCGGGAACAGACCTTGAACCAGTTGCTCGTCGAAATGGACGGTTTCAGCGCCAATGAGGGAATTATCATCATTGCCGCGACGAACCGGCCTGACATCCTGGATCCCGCCCTTTTGCGGCCGGGGCGTTTTGACCGCCAGATTGTTGTGGACCGCCCCGACCTGCAAGGAAGGCGGGAGATTCTCCAGGTGCATTTGAAAGGAAAACCGCTTGCCGAGGATGTGGAACTGGATGTTCTGGCCCGCCGGACCCCGGGTTTTACCGGGGCGGACCTGGCTAATATGGTGAACGAGGCCGCCCTGCTGTCGGCACGGCGCCTCAAGAAGAAGATCGCAATGAAGGAGATGGAGGATTCCATCGAGCGGGTAATAGCAGGGCCCGAAAAGAAGTCATGGGTCATGAGCGAGGCGGAAAAGAAGCTGGTAGCCTACCACGAGGCCGGGCACGCCGTCGTGGGAAGCCTGCTTCCGCACACCGATCCGGTGCACAAGATTTCAATTATTCCCCGCGGGAGGGCGGGAGGATATACACTTCTCCTTCCCACGGAGGACCGCCTTTACCTGACAAAATCGCGGCTGTTAGACGAGATCACTACTCTGCTGGGCGGCCGCGTCGCCGAAAGCCTGGTGCTGAAGGAAATAAGCACCGGCGCCCAGAACGACCTGGAGCGGGCGACGGAACTGGTAAGGAAAATGATTACGGAATACGGGATGTCCGAAGAACTGGGCCCCCTTACCTTTGGGCGCCGGCAAGAGCAGGTTTTCCTGGGGCGGGACATCGCGCGCGACCGGAACTACAGTGAAGCGATTGCCTTTTCCATTGATAAAGAGGCGCGCCAGATTATCGAGAAGTGCTACCAAAAGGCGAAAAACCTTTTAGAGGAGCATTTCCATAAATTGCATTTGATTGCGGACACGCTGCTGGAGAAGGAGACTATTGAGGCCAGTGAGTTTGAGCTCTTGATGCAGCAGGCTTAAGAGTTTCTTTTTAAAGAGGGAAGTAAACAGTCAAGAGAAAGGGGAATCGGTTTCGCGTGGAGCGGACTTTTGTCATGGTAAAACCCGACGGTGTCCAGCGCCAGCTGGTGGGAGAGGTCATTAAAACTTTCGAACGCCGGGGGCTTCAAATTGTGGGCCTGAAAATGATCCGGATTACTCCTGAACTTGCGGCCCGGCATTATGCCGAACACCAGAACAAGCCCTTCTTTCAGGGGCTCGTGAATTTTATTACATCAGGTCCGGTGGTGGCGCTGGTCCTGGAAGGACGGAACTGCATCAGTCTTGTCCGTGAGATGATGGGTGCTACGGACCCGGCCCGTGCCGCGGCAGGGACCATCAGAGGTTCTTACGGGATTGATATTGGACGGAATGTTGTGCACGGTTCTGACTCCCCGGCCAGCGCGGCGCGGGAGATCCGGTTGTTTTTCCGGGAGGAAGAGTTGTTTAATTATGCTTTAAGCCTTGCCCCCTGGATTTACGAGTGAATCAGGGGGCTTTTTTGCCCGGTAAAATATATATTTTTTTCTGTGCCGGCAGGAAAATACGAACGAGTGGCGAATACCAATCCTAAGCGGGTTGCCATAGACTGCGAAAACGGTTGCTGGATCGCTTCCCTCAGCAGCGCCAGCACATTTATCCCTCCGCCTTAAAAATACAAATCACAACAAAACCTTTTAATGTTTTACATATTTAATTGGAATCCACAAATATTCTAAATATCTCTGGGAGTGATTACATTTGAAGAGCGAGGTATGCAATTTTGTAGCTCTCCTTGCTGCTTTGGGCT
>DAOURU010000138.1 GCA_030627585.1 Bacillota bacterium | reverse complement strand
GAAAAAAAATAATCATTATTCACTGAATAATCTACTTCATCTGGTTCAGTTCCTCACGGGCTTTGCGGATTACCGCAAGATTTTGATCAAGGTTCCCTTCAACTTGACGCAAAATCTCATCCGCGTATTCTGTCGCCCCGGTTTTAATTTCCCGCGCCACCCTTTTTGCCTGAGAAACAATTTCCTCAGCGGCTGTTTGGGCCTGTTTAGTCAGCTCACTTTCACTGGTTAAACGATTGACCTCTTCTCGAACTTCGGAGAGAATCCGATCGGCCTCTTCACGTGCCTCTTGAATTACACGCTCTCTTTCTTTGCTTAATAATTTGGCCTGGTGAACTTCCTCAGGCAGAATTGTTCTGATCCGATCCACAAATTCGAGTAACACCTCTTCACTAATTAAGATTTTACCGGTAATGGGCACTTTTTTACTGTTCTGGATGACCTCCTCAAATTCATCCAACACCTGAAAAACGTCCACTTCTCTCACCTCCGTTCTCATCCTCGCCTCCAGTCTGGAAAAACTTTTCCCGGAGTCGTGTTGCTACTCGTTTAGAAACAAAACCGGCTACATCCCCGCCCAAACTTGCAACTTCCTTCACAATACTTGAACTTAAGTAAGAGTATTTCGGTTGTGAAACTAAAAAAATGGTTTCAGCCGCAGGATTAAGTTTTCGATTCATCAAAGCCATTTGAAACTCATTTTCAAAGTCTGAAATCGCGCGTAAGCCCCGGACAATGGCGCGGGCATTTCGTTGGCGTACAAAGTCACTCAGCAGGCCCCGGAAGGACCCTACCTCTACATTAGAAAAAGGCGCACATTCGCGACTAATCATTTCTACCCTTTCTTCTAGGGAAAAGAGGGGTTGCTTGCCGGGGTTAATGCAAACTGCTACTATGACTTTATCGAAAATTAAAGCAGCTCTTTCAATGATATCCAGGTGGCCGTACGTAATTGGATCGAAACTTCCCGGGTAAACCGCAACTTTCATGATGACCTCCTTTCTCGTTTATCAGTATCTTAATTATCCCTATCATTGCTTACTCCCCGGTATAAAATCTCAAAATACTATCCCCATACCTTTCCTCCCGGAGGGGGGTTTGGCTTGTTCTGGTTTCCTCACCGAAAGCACTCCGGGCAACAATTAACCCTCCCGGTACCAAAAGTTTCATCTGGTATAAACAATCCAGGGTCGGCTCTACTAAACCCTGCCTAAAGGGGGGGTCAATATAAATCAAATCAAACCGGTTCCCTTTCCTTTTTAAAACAGGAAGAGCTTTAAAAACATCACATAGATAAACTTGTGCCTGGGCCGAAAAACCGGTAATTTTTAAATTTTCCTGGATTAAAGCTGCATTTCGGGGGTCTTTCTCTACAAAAACAACCATTTGAGCTCCCCGACTTAATGCTTCAATCCCGATGCTCCCGGTTCCTGCGAAAAGATCTAAAAATAAACTATCCGCTACCCTTGTTGCGATGATATTAAAAAGGGCTTCTTTCACATAATCAGTTGCAGGCCTCAGATTTTTTGATTTTCTTGTTTTCAACCGTTTTCCCTTTGCAATTCCGCTGATTACGCGCAGCCCTGACATTGATTTCTATTTTCCCACCCGGAGATTATTTCCTGAAGAGAATTATAACATAAAAGGCAGGAAAGTACTTCCCTTAAAAGGATTTGCTTATTAATATTAAATCAGAGGGAAAAGAAACCCTTTTTTCACGGCGGAACAGTCTCAGTTTGGAAAGGAGCATCTTTGATGGAACTTACAGAAGCAGGGCAGAAGATTTTTAAGAGTCGTTTCGCCCGAAGGGATGACACTGGAGCAATAATTGAAAGCCCTGCAGAGGCCGTTTGGAGGATGGCAAATGCCGCCGCGCGCGCTGAAAAACCACCCCAACGTGCTTTTTGGGCCGAAAAGTTTGCTGCAATTATTAACCAAAAAAAATTCATTCCCAGCACTCCGATCTGGGCCAACATTGGAAAGCCGGAACGACCGTGGCAGCCAAGCGCCTGTTTTGTTTTAGCGATTGAGGATTCATTGGAATCTATTTATGAAACACTAAAACAAACTGCCCTTGTTTGTAAATGGGGAGGAGGAGTCGGCTTTAATTTTAGTTCGATCCGGCCCCAAGGAGATTTTATCCGCTCTACAAAAGGGAAAGCAAGTGGTGTTGTGGAAGTAATCAGGCTTTATAATGCTTCAGCAGCCATGGTAAAACAAGGAGGCATCCGAAGAGGGGCCTTCATGGGGATTCTCAATGCAGATCACCCTGAAATTTTCGAGTTTGTCAATGCTAAAAAAGAGGGCGGGTTAGAGAATTTTAATCTCTCTGTGGGAATCACTGATTCTTTTATGGAAGCAGTATTCAAAGGAGCGGATTGGAGCCTTTCTTTTGCGGGAGAAAAAAGAAGAACGGTCAACGCCCGCGTTTTATGGAAGGAAATCCTCAACGCTGCCTGGGCCTGTGGAGAACCAGGTTTAATTTTTCTTGATCGCCTTCAGGAGACCAATCCGGTGCCGGGGAATACCTTAAATGCAACAAATCCATGCGGCGAACAGCCTTTGTCGCCGGGAGAAAGCTGTTTGCTTGGCTCTCTCAATCTTGCAAAAATGGTGGCCAATGGAAAAGATGGCAAGGAAATAGATTGGGGAGAGCTTGCTGCAACCACGCGCGTTGCCCTGCGGTTTCTTGATAACCTGATTGATGTTGCCCATTATCCTCTTTCTTATATCGGGGAGAAGACGCGCGCCACAAGAAAGGTGGGTCTCGGCGTTTTAGGTTTGCATGATCTTTTAATCCAGCTTCAACTCCCGTATGACAGCCCCGAGGGGCGCCAAAAAGCGCGGGAGTTGCTTCACTACCTCCGATTAACTGCTTATCGATATTCGGCGCAACTGGCCCGGGAAAAAGGCTGTTTTCCCGAATGGAAGCATTCAATATTTTATCCAGCACAGCCGATGCGGAATGCCTCCTGTATCACGATTGCACCTACCGGAACGATTACTCTTCTCGCCGGTACTGAAGGGTACGGGATCGAGCCCGTTTTTGCCGTTGCCTATCAAAAGGAAACGGAAACAGGAACAATTACCGTTTTTTCAAACCTCTTCCTCCGCTTTTGCAATGAATTTCGAGTCCCGGAAACTGTTCTGGGGCAAGTAGCAGCTGAAGGTTCTTGCCAAGGACTTGACGGGATCCCTTCCTGCCTGAAAAAGTTATTTAAAGGCGCCTATGAAATCGCCCCGGAAGATCATCTGGCAATGCAGATCGAACTTCAGAAAGAAGTTGATAACGCGATTTCAAAAACAATAAATCTACCACCGGCAACTACCGTAAAAGATTTAGACCTTATTTACAAAAAAGCCTTCACGGGAGGACTCAAAGGTATTACGGTTTTCCGGGCGGGAAGCAAACCAGGGGTGATTACCCTGGGAATGAAAGATTCCTTCTCTGCTTTCTCTTGCTCCCACCTTCCTTCCCGAGGGTGCGGTTGCCCCGAACTTTGAAATGGTATAAATTACCACTAGAAAATGCGTATAAATTCGTTTTAACTGTACAAAATAGGTAATGGCTAAAGGGTCTTCATGGGGAGGGGGCCCTGAACCAAGTAACCTGGCTTCCATTGCAGCAAAGGTTACAGAAAACCCTCCCCCATGAGCTCTTCCTCCAGTTTCTCCTCTCCCACGTCATTGAGTTCACCTCTGCTGTCAGGCAAGTGTACTCAATGACGGCGAAGGTATGCCATGAGCTTTTCACTCATGGCTTTTTTTGTTCCTTTTTTTAATTTAAAAGAAATCGCTGCCTTTTCCAGGATTGATTAAATTAATCTAAAGTTTAGCAAGCTAAACTTTAGTAAATAAGTGGGAATCAACTCTTTTTTCGCAGGAAATCAGTGCCAAAACCTCTTTCTCGTAGAATGGCTTCTATAGCCTCAATTCTGGTGTTTAAATTACTGAGATCTTGAGCCAGCCTGTTTCTGGTAGATTCGGGTAAGTGGACAGGTGTTTTAGATAAAGTAAAATTCCACTCCTGTTCGAGATCGAAACGCTCTTCATAAAGGCGGTCTAATTCCTTTTTCAGCTCATCACTTTCCATCCGATCAAATTTGTTTTTCATTTTTTTGTTTTTCGCTGCCTTTCTTGCAAATCTTGTTCCCCTGTAATTTTGTAGTAGCGACGGATAAACGCCTCCAGCAATTCTTTGTTTTTCATAATTGTCACTACCCAGGCACGAAGCATATCTTCCCCTTCGCCAGTAAGTTCATAAAAGCGACGGGGAGGTCCGGAACCGGTTGTTTCCCAGCGCGACTTTACCAAACCGTCTTCCTCCATCCGGCGCAGATTGCGATAAACAGCACCAGGGTCGGGACCCTGGGCGAAGCCAAAACCGCTTAAATTTTCCATTAACTCATATCCGTGCGCCGGCTTCTGGCGCAAAAGGAGCAACAAACACGGCTGAATAAATTTTTTTAAGGGGCCGCCGGGACACCG
>DAOURU010000184.1 GCA_030627585.1 Bacillota bacterium | reverse complement strand
CACCCTCGGCTCTACTCATCAAATCGTCGGGGATCCCCTCTTCCTGGCAAGAATCATCTTTGGGGTTGTATTGATATGCCTTCATTTTGAGCAAATCGATTATCCCCGAAAATTGCGACTCGGACCCAATTGGCAATTGGACAGGAATAACATTAGCATTAAAGTTTTCTTTTATTTGCTCCAAAACACGATCAAAACTTGCATTTTCCCGGTCCATTTTATTGATAAAAGCAATCTTGGATAAATTAGACCGGGTTGCCGCCTGCCAACCGATTTCTGTTTGAACCTCAACCCCTGCAACCGCATCAAGAACTACTAAAACGCTTTCAGCAACTCTTAAGGCCCCTTTTACTTCACCAAAAAAATCAGAATAACCCGGTGTATCTAACAAATTAATCTTGCATTCTTTCCATTCACAAGGGGCAGTTGCTGTACTTACAGAGATTTTGCGTTTCACTTCCTCAGGAAAAAAATCGGTCGTCGCCGTGCCTTCATCAACTTTCCCAAGGCGATTTGTATGACCGGCATTAAAAAGCATGGCTTCTACGAGCGAGGTTTTCCCTGCGCCTCCATGTCCTATTACAGCTAAATTGCGCAAACGCGTTGTTTCATAAACTTTCAAATTGATGGTCCCTCCTCTAACTTCATGCTAAACGCGAAAACACGTCACTCCGGACGCTTTAATAAACTTTCTCAAACAACGAAGAATTACGAATTACATTGTTTAGTATTATATTATAAATTACTATTGAAGTCAAAATCTCGCGAACACTCGCAGTGCTGACGCATGAAATTATTTTATGAAGTCCTTTGAGTCATTCTTCGGCACCCGGCAGGGTAGTCCGCAATCCAATAGCTATTTTTTATGCTACAAGTCGGGCAGCGGCCTGACTATTTATGGAATTGCCTGGCAGAAGTTGATCATGAGCAGAATTAGGCGCGGTGGCCCTCACCGGAAGTGATTTTTTAGTTCGGCAGGTAACTCGCGTGACTAAATCACCAGACGGAGTTGAGCTTTTTTTCGCGGAGCCTGCTCAAGAAAGGAAATGTCGAGCCAATTGCCCGTGAATGTTCATCTAATAAACTCAGGTGTGGTCTCTCCTTTATTTGATCCCACACTATTATTTTCGAATTGTTTTAGGATGTCCGGAACTTTTTGCGAAAAAATTTTTTGGGTTGGTTCCGCAGTTTCTTGAGGCACTTTATCCTTTTTTGTTATGCGTCAGCACTGGCTTTTGCTTGATCTCTTCCTTAAGCTGCCGGAGAAATTGGTCCAAAACGGCGGGTCCCTGATCGCCGCGGCCCCGCAATCTTACCCTAACAGTCCCGGCTTCTGCTTCATGATCGCCAACAACCAGCAAATGCGGCACCTTTTCCAATTCGCCTGTTCTGATTTTATAACTTACTCTCTCGTTGCGGTCATCCACCTCCACCCTGATTCCGCTTTCCTTCAAGCGGTTGGCGACTTCCCGCGCGTAAGGAACATGGCGGGAAGCTACAGAAAGTACTTTGACCTGTACGGGAGCCAGCCAAACAGGAAAGGCGGCAGCATAGTGTTCTGTGAGGATTCCTAAAAAGCGCTCGATGCTCCCAAATACAACCCGATGAATCATGACTGGGCGATGTTTTTGCCCGTCTTCGCCAACATAGGTAAGATCGAAATTCTCCGGGTTTACGAAGTCTAACTGGATTGTCCCGCATTGCCAGCTTCGCCCCAGCGAGTCTTCGAGATGAAAGTCAATTTTCGGGCCGTAAAAAGCACCCTCCCCTTCATTCACCTGATAAGGAATTCCCTTTTTATCTAATGCCTCCATCAAACTCCGGGTTGCCTGGTCCCAAATCTCTTGCGAACCCAGGGCTTTCCCCGGCCTCGTTGACAACCCAACATGGTAAGAAAAATTAAAGGTTCGGTAAAAATAATCAATCAGGTCAATAACCTCGCTAATTTCGTCTGTGACCTGGGTGGGAAGCATAAAGATGTGAGCATCGTCCTGGGTAAAGCAACGCACCCGAAAGAGGCCGTGCAAGACACCTGAACGTTCATGGCGGTGGACTAACCCGAGTTCGGCGATGCGGAGCGGAAATTCCCGGTAAGAATGAAGCTTCGTTTTGTAATAAAGAATGGCGCCAGGACAGTTCATGGGTTTAACGGCGAAGTCCTCCTCATCAATCTTTAAAAAGTACATGTTTTCTTTATATAGATCCCAGTGACCCGACTTCTCCCAGAGGGAACGGTGCAGGAAAATCGGACTTTTAATTTCCTGGTAGCCCCGGCGCCGGTGTTCTTCCCTCCAGAAGTTTTCCAGCTCGGTACGAATAATCATGCCCCGCGGGTAAAAGAAGGGCAATCCCGGCCCTTCCTCCACCGTTCCGAAGAGATCCAACTCCTGCCCCAACTTCCGGTGATCCCTTCGTTTTGCCTCTTCTAGACGGTTTAAATAAGCTTCGAGGTCTTTTCGCTTGGGAAACGAAGTCCCGTAAATCCGTTGCAACATCTTATTTTTTTCACTTCCGCGCCAGTAGGCGCCGGCTACACTAAGCAATTTTATTGCCCCGATCATCCCTGTCCGGGGCAGATGGGGGCCCAAACAAAGATCTACAAATTCTCCCTGCTGGTAAACACTGACCCGCGCATCAGGGAGCAATTCACGAATCAATTCTACCTTGTACGGTTCTCCCTGTTTTTGAAAATATTCGCTTGCCTCTTCATGGGAAATCTCCCGTCTTGCCACGAGGTAGTCAGCTTTGATAATTTTTTTCATTTCTGCCTCAATCCGGGCTAAATCCTCAGTTGTAAAGGAGCGCCCGAAATCGAAATCGTAATAAAAACCATCTTCGATCGCAGGCCCTATTGCCAACTTGGCTTCAGGAAAGAGGCGTTTGACTGCTTGGGCGAGAATATGGGCCGATGTATGACGGTAAACCGCCCTCGCCGCTTCATCGTCAAAAGTGAGAAACTCTACCTGCTGATCAGCCAGAACAGGGTTTTCGAGGTCCTGAAGCTCTCCATTTACTTTAGCAACTATTGCCTCTTTTGATAACTTTCTGCTAATTCCCGCAGCAACATCATTCCAGGTACTTCCCTGTGAAACCTCACGAATGCTTCCGTCTTGTAAGATGACCGGGACGAAATCTTGAGCAGTTGGTGAGTTTTTCTCCATGCCATACCCTCCCAAACAGTCAGCCTCTGGGTGACTAAATAAAAATCTCATCCCCTTGCCGGGGACGAGATTTCCTCGCGGTTCCACCCCAATTGACGGGTAAAAACCCGCCCTCTCGTTTGCACATTTAACGGAGTGCTGCCGTTCTCCTTAGAGCCTGGCGCTTTTCAGAGAAATCCTCCGGGGCGGTTTTCCCTTTACCTGTTGCCGGAGGTGCTTTCAGCCCGAGGACCTCCTCTCTGTGGCCAGTATAAAGGTACTCTTCCCATCATCGTCAATCGCTTTTTTAACTTACGCAGCGATTATACGCCTCCACTAATAGTTTGTCAATCTGTCTTCATATTAAAGCTTTTTGCGCTGTAAGCATTTTTTAACTTCGGTGTAAACAGCAAACACCGAACACCGCTGTTTTTAAGCAAAAGTGCAGCACTTTCAATCCAATATTTAACAATAGCTCTACAAAAAGGGCATACTTACCCCTTGGTGCATCCAT
>DAOURU010000253.1 GCA_030627585.1 Bacillota bacterium | reverse complement strand
GTGACTTTCTTGAGATGATAGATGGTAGCTTATTGAGTAAACGTTGTGGCTTAGGTCCAGTAGGTTTTCCCAGTAGTTATACCAGTGGTCGCCCACCTGGCGGTTTCCCTTTAAAACTACCCTGCGTGTCACCACTAACAGAACTGGATTACCACTTAGTCCACACTTTAATCCCCAGCAGGCGCCGCCCGAAGGCAGACAGTCTAGGAGTTTTCCTCGACGGTTTAACCGACTTCTAGCCTCTTTTGCAGTGAAGGTTTCAAACGGCACTTGTCGTTTCTAGGGCCCCTTGAAACAACAAGCATTGTTCGTTATCCACCAGTACCACTCAAGGCAGGCTACGCTGCACATCGCACTCATCTGGTACCACATGCAGGTTTTACCCAGGCCGTAGTTTGCACCCCCTCGCACATGGGTCTCCGCGGAGGAAGGGTCAACGCCTACATGCCTTTGTAGATCGCCCTTCCTCCTTAACTCCCAGCACAAGCCCCCGACTGGGCTTCGGAAGCCTGCACCAGGAACTTCATTGTTGTGCCCGTGACGGATTTTTAGGCCCGCCTTTGAAGCCGGCTATCCCGACTAGAATACTGCACCACCTGCTCTCGTATTCATTTATGGATCCGGTCTTTATCCGGATGATAGCGTGACTACATTATAACATCTGTACGAAACGCAAACAAATATATGCTTCAGTCAGGATATACGGTATAACAGATAACGAGCGGCTTCCCGTAAAAATTCCGCCCTGGCATCAAAGATTTCGAGCCTTTGCAGGGCTTTGCGCACCTGAAGGGCAGCCAGTTCCCGCGTCCGCTCCAATCCAAAAAGAGCGGGGTAGGTAGCTTTTTGTTTGGCAAGGTCGCGTTTGGCGGCTTTTCCCATTAAAACTTTATTCCCTGTAAGATCTAGAAGATCATCGGTAATTTGAAAAGCCAAACCAAAGGCAACGGCGTATTCTGTGAGGGCGCTCAGTGCCTGCTCGTCTGCCTGCGCAAGAAGAGCACCCACTCGGACTGCCGCGCGAAAAAGCGCGCCTGTTTTATGAAGGTGAATGTATTCGAGAAGATCGGGTGTCGGTGTTCTTCCTTCGGATTCCAAATCCACAACCTGACCCCCGATTAATCCCTTCGTACCTGCCGCCACCGCTACTTCCTCAATGACCTGTACAATTAATTCCGGCTGAAAAGCTTCCTCCTTAAGGCGACACAAAGTTGCAAAAGCAAGAGTGAGCAAAGCATCGCCGGCCAAAATGGCTGTGGCTTCCCCAAAAACCAAGTGGCAGGTAGGCTTGCCGCGCCGGTAATCATCATCATCCATTGCAGGCAAATCATCGTGGATTAAGGAGTAACTATGGATCATTTCAAGGGCACAGGCTGCCGGGAGAATACAAGTTTGTTTCATCCCTAAGGCTTCGGCTGCAGCTAGGGTAAGAGCCCCCCGCAGCCGCTTTCCTCCTGCAAATAAACTATACCGGATTGCTTCGTGGATTATCGGGGGGTAGTAAGAAGCCGGAGGAAGATAACGGTCCAAGCCTTCGTTAATCAGTTCTGCTCTGGCAGCAAGTTCCCTTTCCCAATTCACCTGTTTTTTCCTCCCGCATCATGATTTTTGAGCCAGGAAGGAATTTCGGAATAATGGTCGTTAAGCATAATTTCTATTTGTTCCTCAAAAACATTCAACTTGGTAATACAAATACGCAGGAACTCCATTCCTTCCTGAAAGGCGGCCATAGCCTCCTCAAGGGAGAGTTCTCCTTTTTCGAGTTTGGTAACAATATTTTCGAGGCGCGCGAGAGCTTCTTCAAAAGTTATTTCTTCATGCCGAACTTCTCGATTTTCCACATGCGCCCTCCTTTGTCTCTTTCACCTGGCAGCTTAAACCTCCCTCCCCAAGAATCACTTCCAGAAGGTCGCCCTCCCTTACCTGATGGCTGCTGCGAATGAGCTGACCTGTTTGCGGAAACCGGCAAAGACTGTACCCTCTTTTTAAAATGGCCAGGGGGCTGAGGGCATCTAATTTCCCGGCAAGGATCCGCATCTTTGTTCTGGCGCTCTCCTGCACCGCCTGAATCCCCTGGGTGAGCCGGAGGCTCAAAAGTTTCACTTCCTGTTTATGGACAACTGTTGTACTTTGGAGCGCCTGAATGAAATTGCGACCAGCGCTCCCCCGCACCCTTTCTTGTTTGGTCCTCAGATTCTGGACTGCACCCTGAATCAAACGATTTTGCAGAGAATGGCATTTTCTTTCCAGTTCGATGCGAGAGGGAGCGACAAGCTCTGCCGCAGCCGAAGGAGTAGGGGCTCTGAGATCGGCAACGAGATCTGCAATTGTAAAATCCGTCTCATGACCCACAGCGCTTACAACGGGGAGCCGGGAATCAAAAATCGCCCGCGCCACTTCTTCTGTATTAAACGCCCAAAGTTCTTCGAG
>DAOURU010000020.1 GCA_030627585.1 Bacillota bacterium | reverse complement strand
CCGCGGTAATTCTGATATTCTACAAGGTCCAGCGCAATCTGGGGCTGAGATAAGAAAGTGCTTTTTCCTAATTGCAACACGACAGGAAGAAATCTTACAGCTCAAAATAATTTCGACAAAAGATCTTAAAATTCACCCTTGCGCCCCCCCCCATTTATTTTTTTACAATATGTGTGTCAACCGGATACCGGGAATTTACAGAATTACCGTTATGGATCCACGACTAAATCACAAGAGAGAGCAAGAACAGGAAGGAAGGGTGTTCTTAACCTGCTGTTGCTACTACTGGCTGTGCCAGCTCAGGCTGGCTTTGTTGCAAACCTAACTTCACCATCTACGTACCAAATAAATCAAGGTTACCTTTACGCCAAATATGACAGCGATTTAGGATCCGTTCATAACGGAGTGGACTTTTTGTGTCCTGAAAACTCGGACATCAAGGCTGCAGCATCAGGAAAGGTGGTAGTATCTAGTTACGACGACTCGGCTTATGGTGAATATATGATCTTAGAGCACTATGACTCTACGCGTGGCTACTATTACACTCTGTACGCCCATCTCAGCAAAAGGCTCTATTCTGTTGGTCAAACAGTAACCTATGGAACAGTTATTGGGAAGTCAGGAAAAACGGGTCGGGTAACCGGTCCACACCTGCACTTTGAAGTCCGTAAGGACACGAATAATTACTACTATACGAGGAACCCCGAATGCTGGCTGCAGCGAAGCAACTATGACGGCTATGGCTCGGTATACTCGATGTGCAAGACGTCATCCGGTACCCGCATCGAAGATATGTCGGTAACAGGAGCGACCAAGCCGGAGAGCGGCTATACTGGTAGTCATACTTATCACAGAATGAAGAACGGTAGCGAATTCGGAGATATTGCCGACTATAACATTAATTAACTACCATATTGCGCGTGCTTATTCAGGTTCCAAGACCCTGATGTATTCCAAGTCAGGGTATACAACTAAGACTCAGAATGTTACTATTGACGCTAACATTTCCAAGCGGATCAACGACATGGTTTGGTAGAGGAGGGATAAAGGTGAAGAGGGGTTATTTGATCACGTTTGTCGCGGTGGTAATCATTTTGGCTGTAGGCATCATCGTTTACTCTCAGGCTGAACCGCCTAGGGTGCTGGCAAAGACCGTTTACGGTACCAGATCCGCGGGCGGGAATGAAGCAAGACTTGAAATTATCGGAGAAAATCCTATAAACGGATATTTGGAGGCAAAAGTCTTTGTAAATGAAACTGCAATTTGACAAAAACTTGGACCCAAATGTTGCCTTAAAATAGCGGTCCTGTTATGCTTTGGAATAGGTGCAGGAAAACTTACTCTTTCTTAAGAAAAGATTTAATTTGGAGAATTCTAAATAAAAGAGCATAAAAAAGTCATGGAAGAGACGGCTGGTCAGAGGAGTTGAATTGATGGAACTATCTCTTCCTGGGGAAGTAAAAGAAGCGTGCGGTCTTCTCGTGAGCTGCCGGCACCAGGCCTTTGTGGTTGGGGGCGGGGTCAGGGATTTGCTTTTGGGGATTACCCCCCAGGATTGGGATCTGGCTACCGATGCCCGGCCGCAAGAGGTGAAGCAGATTTTTAAGAATGCCGGTTTTAAAGTAATTCCTACAGGCCTGCGGTTTGGCACCCTAACGGTTTTTATTTACGATTTTCCCCTCGAAATTACGACCTTCCGGGTTGAAGGGGCCTATCATGATTTCCGGCACCCGGACCGCGTTTATTTTGTAGGAGAAATCGAAGCAGATCTGGCGCGGCGCGATTTTACCATCAATGCGCTGGCATATAATCCCGCAACTGGAGTTTTGTGCGATCCTTTTGGTGGTCTGGATGATCTTTCCAAAGGAGAAATCAGGGCAGTAGGAGATCCGGAGGCCCGCATCTGCGAAGATCCCCTGAGGATGATGCGGGGAGCCCGCCTCGCGGCAGAGTTTGGGTTTCGAATTGAGGAAAAAACGGAACATGCAATTATCCGGAATGCCGAACTCATCCGGAAAGTTTCAGCGGAGCGCATCAGAGATGAGCTCAACCGGACTCTGGTAACCCTTCACTTTTTGCAGGGATTGGAGCTTTTGCAAAAACTGGGTCTTCTTTTTTTGATTATCCCGGAATTAAAGGAGGGCTGGCTTTTTACGCAGTACCATCCATCTCACCAGTATCCGGTTTTGGCCCATACCTTTGAGGCGCTGCGGTATACACCGGCTTCTTTGGAGATGCGCCTTGCTGTTTTGCTGCACGATATCGCGAAACCGAGATGTTTCAGCAGGGGGGAGGATGGCCAGGGTCATTTTTACGGCCACGAGCGGTTGGGGGCGGAAATGGCGGAGCGGATTCTGAGAAGGCTGCACTACAGCACCAGGATGATCCGCCGCATTACGGTGTTGATCCGGGAACATATGCTGAACGTAGAGATGGGGCCCGCAGGAATGCGAAGGCTTATTGCAAGAGTAAGCCGGAAATTAATTCCGGAACTGCTGGCCGTTCGGGAGGCGGATTTTCTCGCCCACAGCACAGAATTAATTCTGCACTCCCTGCGTGATTTCGATCACTTTCGAGACCGGTTAAAAAAGATTCTGGAAGAAGAGGATACTTTCGAAATGAGAGATTTAGCGATAAACGGAGCGGATGTTTTGGGAATTCTCGGTTGCCGCCCGGGCCCGGTTGTTGGCAAGGTTTTGAAAGCCCTCTGGAATGAGGTTTTAGCAGATCCCAACAAGAACAACAGGCCCTACCTCCTGGCCCGGGCGCGGGAAATTGCCGGGAAGTCAGCGAACAACGAGGGTGAAAAAATATTTGAATAAAAACAGCTTTAACAAACGGTTTTATTTTTCTCTTGCTTCTTCAAGCTTAATTTCCTCTCCTTCTTGTACGGCTGTGAAAACGTGGGGGTCGCCCAGGACCCTCCCGATAATGTTAACAGCGCTGGCAGGGCGGATTTCTTCTCCCTCGCTGGCCGGAGTGGGGCCGAAAAAAATGCAAAAAGCCCGGCCGGGCGGCCAGTAACCAAGATCTCCCCTTTCCACTATTTCCTGGGGATCCTCGGGTGGAAGCTGCAGGGGAATTGGAAAATAAATTTCTTCCCCCCATGTCCGCGCGCGGCCTGTGATGGGCAGTTTTTCCCATATAGCAGCGGCAGTTCGGTTTTCGGCAAGAGTTGCCTCTGCAGTTATCTTTCCGGCGGTTATTTTGATCTTTTTCGGCATCAAGACCACCTCTTCGAAATAGTTTTATAAAGCCCAGCATTTATAAAGCCCAGCAATTAGTTTACTCGATTATTTTACCATGGGTAATTCTTACAGTCTATTCAAGAGTTGGGTAATTCCTTAAAATTTTAAGTAAAATTGAGTAAATATAATCGAGCGAGGCGAGAGGAATGCGTAAACAGGTTAGTTTCCCGAATCAAGAAAAGGAGCAACTGGTCGGTGACCTCGAATTGCCTTCTGGGGGCAAGGCGGAATGGGTGGTGTTGATTTGCCACGGCTTTCTTGGAACGCGGCAGGGCAGGGGACGGGCGGTGGCCCTCGGAGAGCGGCTGGTAGAGGCTGGCTACGCAGTGCTGCGCTTTGATTTTGCCGGCTCCGGAGATAGTGAAGGAGCCTTTTCTTCTGCCAGCCTCACGAAAAATGTGGCGGATCTTTGTTCTGCTCTGGATTTTTTGGAGAAGCAAGGTTTCCGTAATTTTCTTGTTCTCGGTCGGAGTTTCGGCGGGAATGTCGCCCTCGCGGGAGCAGTTCAGGACCCGCGCCTGCACGGAGTCTGCCTTTGGAGTACCCCTCTTGACATGGTTTCTGTTTTCCGCAGGGTTATTGGTGAGGAACTGTTCCGGGCCCTCCTCCAGGGGGAAAGGATCAGCTGGTCTGACGGCTTCCGAACCCGCTCGAAAAAAGAGGATTTTATCCGGGATTTAAAAAAATATGAGATGCAGGAATTGGCAGCCAGAATCACCCCCCGTCCCCTTTTAATCGTGCATGGAGAGGGAGATGAACTGGTTCCTGTAGAGGAAGCAAAAGAACTTTTTCATGCCGCAGGCGACCCCAAAGAACTCTTTCTCATACCAAGGGGCGATCATCATTTATCTGCGCACCAGGAGGATGCAACCCGCGTTACTCTTACCTGGCTGCGGCGCTTTTTCTAATACCCCAAACTCAAGCGTTCGGCCAGCATTAACGGGAGTCCTGCTGCAATTACTTTGCGCTGGGTTATATCCAGGTTGTAGGGAACATGTCGAAACTCTATTTCGATGCTCTTTGTATCAAAGATGATATAAGAGGCACCCGGTTTTCCGTCGCGGGCCTGTCCGACGCTGCCCGGGTTGATCAGATACAGCCCGGTTTCACCAAGTCGATATTTATTGTCCTTTTCAATTTTCTGAATCGATCCGTCCCCCGTGTAGTAGAGAGCTCTTTGGTGGGTGTGGCCGAAAAAACAGACGTTAATTCGAGGATAATGGGATTTAAGGGTTGAAAAGGCGCGGGAGGCAACCCCTGAAGAAAAGATATAAGCATACGGGTGCCAGGGCGAACCATGTACCGCCAGAAAATTGTCCTCCACAAGAAACTGGTCCGGCAGCTGGAGCAGCCATTCTTTGTGGGTTTGTTTGAGGTTGCGGGCCGTCCAGAGGAGAGCCGCCTGGGCGACCGGGTTAAAATCTTCAATCCCGTAGATCCCTACGGCTGCATCGTCGTGGTTTCCCCTGAGGCAAGTAAAACCATGTAACCGGCAAAGCTCAGTGCATTCGTTGGGATTTGGGTAATAACCGACAATATCGCCGAGGCAGATGATCTGTTCCACCTGCTGGTTTTCTAAATCTGTGATGGTTGCTTTGAGAGCTTCCAGGTTGGCATGAATATCGCTGATCACTGCGTAACGCACGGGGATAATACTCCCTTCCCGCACCGCTATTTTTCGGAGCGCTCTTTTTCTATTTTCGGAGACCTGGTTAGTTTTGTCAACTAAAAGTTGTTTTTATTCAAGTTGTTTTTATTCCGGGTATAAAAATTTCTCCAAATGGTTCGACCCTTCAATGATTTTCCAGGAAACGGGAATCGAACGAACCAAGTTATTGTCAATGTAAAGAAGAATAACACCGGTACCGAATGACACCGGTACCGTAGGTACAAACAGGGATTTTGTTTCTCCACTTTCCATCTCGCCGCGGTAGACGGTGCTTCCCCCTCCCAAAAACACCCCGCCTACCGGGGCGCGCAACATACCCTTCGCTTCTGACCATTACCAGCAACGTGGTTTACGGCAAAAAGACAGGAAGTACTCCGGACGGCAGAAGGGTGGGGAGCCCTTTGCGCCGGGGGCGAATCCGATGCACGGTCGCAAGGTTATCCTTGCGCTTGTTGTTTTTCTGCGCGCTCCTCCCAAATCTCAGATATATGGAAAATATTGTTTCAACACCTCTCCCCCGAATATGGTAAAATAATGAATGAAAACAAAATAAAAGAATAAATTTTTTCGAAATTTTTTTTAAGTTAACTCAGGAGATGGATTGGATTGTCCGAAAACTTTTTCCCCAACAGGAAGCGCCTCCTTCTGCTTGGATTTTTATGTCTGCTCGCGCTGGTATTTTTTTTGCTTCAGACAGTTGCCTATTTCGGTTTTGTCCCGCTGAAGGAAGCGGTTTTAAGGGCAGGTGCGTTGAGAGAGGTTAGTGCTCTTCCCGCAACAGGTTCACTTGCCCCGGATTACGTTTCAAAAAAGGGAAAACCGACAACTTCGGTTCCCCCGGTGCTCATCCCGAATTTTAAATTTTCTCTTCTTGGCGAGAATCCTGTTCAAGAACCGCCGGTGCCTCAAGATCGTATTCGCCGACAGACCCCCCCTATGGAGAGCGAAATTTCCGGGGTTAAACGGAGTTTTCCCTGCTCCACAAAAAAAGTAGCCCTCACCTTTGATGACGGCCCCTTTTTGGATTTAACTCCTTCATATCTTAAGGTGCTCCAGGAACAAGGGATTCATGCCACCTTTTTTTTAATTGGACGCCATGTTCAACGCACTCCAGGTATGGTTGGACTCATTGTTCAACAGGGGCATGAGATCGGCAATCATGCCTTTAGCCACGGCGATTTGACCCAAATTTCCCTGGATACTGCGAAACAGGAGCTCTTAATGACAGCAGAACTCCTGGAGCAAGAAGCAAAAGGCAAGATTAATTTTTTCCGGCCTCCGGGCGGAAAGTTAAATCCGGCCCTTGTAGAAATGGTAAAGGATATGGGGCTGCAAACCGTCCTTTGGAGTATTGACCCCAAAGATTGGCAGTCCAAAAAAACTTCAAACCAGCTTGTAAACCATATCCTGGCTCGTGTTCAACCTGGCTCGATTGTGCTCTTGCATGAAGGGAAACCCCATACCTTGGCGGCTTTACCATTACTGATTAAAGAATTAAAGCAGCGCGGTTGGCAGTTAGTAACTCTTTCAGAGCTCTGCAAGGAGAATGAAGCGTCTCAACTACCTGAGCAGCCGGATCAATCTTCCGAACCTTTCTCTGTGCCGTATCCTTTGCTTGAGCCGTCCGAACAACCAGCTCAACCTTCTGAGTCCTCTCCTTTACAGCAGTCTGTTCCCCGATCTTCCAACAAAGAAGGTTCTCTAGCTGCTTAAAAAAGCGGACCCACTTTTAAAAATTTTCCCCACTTGGAGTTGACAGCAGCCTTGACACTGATTGGCAAGAAGTGATAATCTATTAGGAGAACGGGAAGTATAAAGAACGGGGAAAGGGAATTTATTTTTCAGGGGATTAATTTGGTTTTTTGGGTTTTAGGGGCCTATTTGAGGAGGGACTTAATTGTTTCTTACGGAGCGACAAAAGGAGTTCTTATCGCATATCTTCGACGATTATTTGAAAAACAAGCGTCCTGTTCATTATACATCTGTGGCGCAACGGCTGGGGGTGAGTAAATGGACGGCTTATGATATGCTCAAGCGGCTTGGTCAAGAGGGCTATTTATCTTCTCATTACGCCTTAAACGAAAAAGGAACTCCGGGCCGTTCTCTTTTATTCTACATTCCGACGCCCAAGCTTGCGCGTTCGTTGGGGCGGGAGGAGGAGCACCAGCACGAGGAGTGGCTGGCGTGGAAAGAAAAGCTGCTTACCCAAATGGAGCGGTTAAAGTCGCTCAGCAGCCGTGAGAGGGATACTCTTATTGAAGAACTGACCGCTTTGCTCCCCGAGGCACAAGGCCCGACAATGTGCTGTGCTTGCTTGATGGCCGTTTTTGTTGCTTATTTAAGGTCGGTTAGCGAACAGGGAATGAAATTACTGCGCCAGTTGGTTGACCTGATGACAAAACCGGAACAGCGCCTTTCCCTTTTAACTGGAACGATTGTGGGGATTGTTTTTAAAAATTTCCAACCTGCTGCATTACCATCAGGAACTCCCGAACTCCCCGAGGAAAAGGAGGGTTTAATGACCGGTCTTGTTGATAAGTTCCACCAGTATCTGGGGCGAATCGATTTAAAACAGCATCGTTTGCTCGCCACCTTTCTTGATGATTTACTACAGGTGGTTTGCTAAAATTTTTGCCGAGCTTTTTGGTTTTTTGGGTTTGAGGAGTATTTTTTGGCCTGGTGGGCATAATCTAAAGTTAAGCGATTATTTCTGGAGGTGAAAGGTAATGACGGATAGGGGAAAAGAAGTGTTAAAACGATTAAATTTGGAGTTTGCGAAGCGTTATGCGAGCGAAAGGCTCCTACAGCAAGTCTTAAACTACTTGCAAGGAGATCCTTCCACGAACATTCCCCGCTTTCTTCAAGGATTAGAATTATTAACTCGTAATCCTGACTACCGCGAGCAAATTAAAAAGGTTAAAGATACCTATGAACAGGATCCGGTCGTCCGGACTTACCTTAACAAGCTGTTTACCGAAATCGAGCCGGGAGTTAGAAACAGGCTGGCGTGCAATGTAGTGGTCAATAGTCTTTTGGTGGCTGCTGCCCGGCGCAAGCAGATCGAAGAGGAAGAAGACCTTCATGTACCTTTCACGATTTTGATCGACCCTACCAGTGCCTGCAACCTTAAGTGTCCTGGCTGCTGGGCCGGGGAGTATGCCAAGCATGACCAGCTGGAACCCGAACTGCTGGATCGGATTCTTAACGAAGCGAAAGAGCTCGGAATTTATTCAATTGTGATGTCCGGAGGGGAGCCGTTTCTGTATCCTCACCTCTTTGAGATCGCCGAAAAACACAACGATATGGCATTTATGATTTACACGAACGGAACCAGGATTGATGATGCTGCGGCGGACCGCCTCCAGGCGCTGGGAAACATCTCACCTGCGATCAGCCTTGAAGGATGGGAAGAAAACACGGATGCGCGCCGCGGGAGCGGGGTGTTTCGCCGCATCATGGCGGGGATGGACCGCTTGCGGGAGCGGGGAATTTTATTCGGAGCTTCCTTTACAGTTACCCGTCATAACGTGGACGAAGTAACGAGTGATGACTTTATTGATTTCCTGATTGATAAGGGCGTGAAATATATCTGGAGCTTCCACTACATCCCCATCGGGCGGGAGCCGGACGTGGATCTCATGATTTTGCCGGAGCAGAGGAGTTACCTGGTAGACCGCATTATTCACCTGCGTACCCATAAGCCTATCCAGATCATTGATTTTTGGAATGACGGGGAACTTACCCAGGGCTGTATTGCCGGAGGGAAGAGTTATTTCCATATTACGGCAAAGGGGGATGTCGAACCTTGCGCCTTTGTTCATTTTACGGTGGATAACATTCGCTCGAAAAGTCTCAGAGATGTCCTGTGCTCTCCTCTCTTCAGGGCTTACCAGAAGCGGCAGCCCTTTGCCGAAAACCTGCTCAGGCCCTGCCCGGTCATTGACGTTCCCGAAGCACTAAGGTCGATTGTTGCAGAGAGCGGGGCATGCCCCACTCACCCGGGAGCCGACACGGTTTTGAGCGGCCCGGTTGGAAGCTTTTTAGACAAGCGCGCCAGCGATTGGAAGGCTGTATCTGATCAGGTCTGGAGAAACCGCCAGGCCGAAAAAGAGAAGCAGGACTTACCGCGGGTTGCGAGCAAATAACCCGCGGCCCTTCTAAAGAAGCGTTAAATCGAGTCCCGTCCTACAGTGTACATAGTGCTTTCATCGCAGTATGGGCACTGGAGAAAATGAATGCATTGATCATCCCCGGTATAGGCGGTGCCTTCTGCGGTTTGGCCGGTTTCTTGTTCTTCGTAAGGACCGTAAGGGTCGCAGTAGCTTTCCACACTGCCGCAGTCTTCCATAGAAGCACCGCAGGCGGGGCACGTTTCTGAGAGCCGGGTTAATCCGTTGCAAACAGGACACCCTGAATCTATCATCGGTTCAAACCTCCTTAAAAAGAATTAAAAAGAATTTATTTTTATTTTTGGTTGGGGAGCGGAGGCTTATTCACGGTTTAGAAGAAAAGAAGCGGTTGGGCTGGGTATGCACATACACGCCTGAGGAAATTATTTTAACCTTAGGATTGGAGTCGTACCGGCTTTACGGTGCAGAGGAGAATCAGTCCGGTTGCGGTTGCGGGGAGGCAGCACAGGATTATCTTCCTGTTAATTTTTGTCCTTTAACACGCGCTTGCTTAAACGAAGGGGCGAGAAAATTAAGGTTTTCTCTGACGGGAGTAGTTCTGACAACCTCCTGTCAGGGCCTGGTCCATCTCTATAACGGATTGAGGTATTCATTCCGCCGTCAAGAAAAACGAGTATTTACCTATCTTTTAGATGTGCCGCGAAATAGAACATCCAAAAAAGAAGCTGCTTTATTAAATTTTTCCTCCTCGCTCCGCGCTTTAGTAAGGCAGTTATGCCGTTTTTACGGTGTTGAGTGGAGCCAAAACGCTTATTTAAGGGCACTGCATAGCCAGCGGCGGATTCGCTTTTTATTGCGGGAACTTTACCGGTTTCAAAGGGAGCACCCCGGGCAGGTGCGGGCCACGGGGGTTTTAGAAGTAGTACGCGCCGCGAGCCGGACGCCTAAGGAACAGTTTTATCCGGTGCTGTCAAGTGCTTTGAGGCTTTTAAAGGGGGAAATTTCGGCCCCACTGGAGCCGGAGCCGGGTGCTTCTCATCTGGTTGAAAAATTACGCCCGAGAAAATCTTTGCAGGGGCCGCGTATTTTTCTGGCAGGAAATCCCCTCCCTCTAAGCTATGTGGATCTCCTGGAAGACCTGGGCGGGATTGTAGTTGGGGATGATTTCTGCCAGGGGTACCGGTATTGTCTGCCTGAAATTGAAGAGGACGGGGGTCTTGTTTCTCTGGCAAGGGGCTATCTGGAGCGTGTACCCTGCCCGAGAATGCTTGCCGGATCAGAGCGCCTTGCTTATTTGTTGAATTTAGTAAAGAAATGCGGCGCGCAGGGGATGATCTACCACGCCTTG
>DAOURU010000120.1 GCA_030627585.1 Bacillota bacterium | reverse complement strand
TATCCATACTCAACCCCAATGAGGTTGAGAAGATTGACGGCATAGGTATTAATCGACCACTGGACCGCGACGCGCATCGGGATCAGGCCCCGGTACCTGTTGTTGTAATTATAAAATGTTTTATTGGGGTATTTTGCCGGCACGTCATCGAGAACAAGCGCTGTTGTGTATCCTTTTTCGAGAGCCGGGGCGTAGACCACGATCGGCTTGATGGCAGAGCCGGGCTGGCGTTTGGCCTGGGTGGCGCGGTTAAAAGTGCGAAGCTGCGAATTGTTCCGTCCTCCCACGAGAGCCTGGATTTCACCTGTACGGTGATCGAGAAGTACCATCGCTCCCTGAACCTGTTTTCCTTCCAGGTCTGGCGGAAAGTAGGAATTATTCGCAAAAACCTCTTCCATTTTTTGCTGTACCCGGGTATTCAAAGATGTGTAAATCCTCAGCCCGCCGCGGAATACCAGGTTCTGGCTTGCCTCTCTCGTGAGGCCCTGCTCCTGGAGGATTGTCTCTGTTTCGTTAATGACATGATCGGTGAAATAGGGGTAGCGGTAGGTATTGGGAGATGGATTTTCGTTGAATTTTAACTCTTCGGTTTTCGCACTTCTGGCTTCGGATAAAGAGATTTTGCCGTATTTGACCATGAGATTGAGAACAAGCTCTTGACGCTGCTTTGCCCGTTCAGGGTTACTGAAAGGGTTGTAATTATTAGGGCTTCTAATGATGCCTGCCAGCATGGCGCTTTCCGCAAGGGTGAGTTCTTTTGCGTTTTTTCCGAAGTAGAACTGAGCTGCTGTCTGGACACCGTAGGTACCGCTTCCGAAGTAGATCCGGTTTAAGTAAAATTCCAGAATTTCTTCTTTCGAGTAGCGGCGCTCTACCTTTAAGGCAAGGATTGCTTCCTGGATTTTGCGTTTAAATGTTTTCTCGGAACTGAGGAAGGAATTTTTAACAAGCTGTTGGGTAATTGTGCTCCCTCCCTCGGCTCCTATTCCTCCTTTAATATTGGCCACTAAGGCCCTTCCGATTGCCTCTACGTCGACCCCAAAGTGCTCGTAAAAACGGTTGTCTTCCGCTGCAACAAAAGCGGCAGGAAGGTAAGGGGGAAGTTCTGCAAAGGAAACCGGAGTTCGATTTTCCTCGGCAAATACTTTGGCTGCAGGATGATCAAACTTGTCATAAATAACCGTGGATTCACTTCCTGCCAGCTTTGCAGGATCCCACTCCGGAAGGGTTGCGACTGCCCCCGCAAAATAACCGCACCCCACGCCTAAAAGGCCGAGGCCCGCTAGAAGCAGGAGGAGCAAGAAAATGCGGGACAGCTTCAGTTTCTTTTTTTTCCTTTTTTTTAACCGGTAAAGCTCCGTTTCTCGGCTGGACATTATCTATTCCCCCAAATAATTTCCGGAACCAACCGTTTCTTTGCAAGTAGTTTTTCTAACATTGAATTGGCTGCCTTTAATGGCAGGAGCGGTGTCGTGACTTGGTTGCAACCGTACTCTGCCTTAATTAAATTATACCATAAAGCCGCCTGAAAGCCGCCGGTGAAACCATTTTCATTTTACTCAAGGGATTCGTGCGGTGTTGAAGGGAACCCTGTAAGCGGGGTTAGATTTAGTTCTTTGGTATGCTCAATGGCTTCCGGAGGTGCAATAACAATGAGGATGTCGCCGGGATGAATAATTGTGTGGGCTTCGGGTGAAACGATTTCTTTGTCATTGCGCTGGATCGCAAGCACTGTTCCTCCCGTTCGAGTCCGAAACTGTACATCATCCAGGCTTTTTCCTGCCAGGGAGGAGTTGCTATCTACCCGGAACTCCTGAATGCGCTGCAGGCGGGTTGCCATTTTAAAAGTATAATCCAGGAGTTCATTTGTGAGATGTGCTATTTCTAAATCTAATTTACTCCTCGCTTCTAAGCATGTATTTAAACGTTTTTGGATATCCGCCAGGATCTGACGCTGACCGTATTCTGCTAGGTAGCTTTCTGCCGCTGCCAGGGACCGTACTGTTACTCCTACTCCGGGATGGAGTTCTACGACTCCTCTTTCTTCTAAAATTGCGAGGGCGCGCCGGATTGTTTCCGGGGAGACATTATACCTTCCCGCAAGAGAAGAACGGCCAAAAATCCGCTGGCCCTCTTGATGCTCGCCCCGTGCAATCCTTGCCGCAATATCTATGGCGATGTTGATGTAGCGGGCTGAGCGACTTCGGTTGAGGCTATCTGGCACTTAAGGTCATCCTTTCTTGAAAGATTCCGCCAATTCTAATTTAAAATTTTGGACAAAAAGCAGTTCTATTCGCTTTTCTTAAGCGATTAAGAATTCTCTTGCAAGAATTCTCTTGTAAAGTATAGCACATCAATTTTTTCTCTAAAAGATTAATTATTTTGGAATTGCAGGAATTCGATTTGACCGGTTCTGATTTTTATAGAAAATTGCCCCTGAAAACCCATCCCCTTGTGCACTCTTTTAGTGGGCAGCGTTCCAATGACATGAGAAACCTTCGGGAAGAAGCCTCCGGGCTTGCCCGGAGGGGGTTCACTTTCATGGTCGCGCCCCGGTTCAGATCTAGCGGATCTATCGAACAAAATTCAGGTCTATTGAAAAAGAAGGAGGAGTCGAGTATAATATTTTTGTAATCTTTTAAGTGGATTCCATCAATCAGTGCCGAAGTGGCGGAACTGGCAGACGCGGCGGACTCAAAATCCGTTGGGGCTTACCCCCCGTGTGGGTTCGACTCCCACCTTCGGCACCATTTTATTTTTAAGGCTTCCAGCCATCATGCAATACCAAAAATGCCCTCCCGAAATTGGTCGGGATGGCATTTTTGGCCAACGATTTGCCAACATCATCAGCCTCAACCTTCTTCTTCAATAGTATACCAATTTTCCGTCCGCCTCCCCCTGGAGACTGGGCATCAAATGCGTGTAGGTATCCACCGTAAGTTGGAGTTTTTGGTGAGCCCCAGGATGCGGGCGGGTTAGGATATTGACGCCGCGTTGTATGATACACGTTGCATGATATATCGTGTATATGTTTTGCAGTAAATCTAAGGTTTGCAAGGAATTTTTTGATTTTCCGGCGAATTACTTAACTGGCAATAAGAAATAGCAGAAGGGGTGAGCGCAAGTGGGCCCTGGATGGGTGATTCCCGGTGTTCTGGCGAAGTCCGCACGCCCGGGGCGGGAGTTGGGGCGACAAATGAGAATTTCGCAAGGCGTTGTGGACCGGTGGCTCAAAAAGGTGAGCGGAATGGGAATCCGTTCCATTATCTGTTTGCTGGATGAGGGCCAGCTCGCCTATTATTATGAAGACTTGCCCGGGGGATTGCTGGATTACTACCGCCGGCATTCTTTTGAAGTGGCCCACCTTCCTGTACCGGATCCGGACTACCACCCTGAAGGTTGGCAGGCCCTGGAAAGAAGCCTTGAGAACGCCTGGGAGTTATTTCAATCCCTGCCCAAACCCGTGCTCGTCCACTGCAGCGCCGGGAGAAGCCGGACCGGGAAGGTCGTGGGATATATTTGCGAAAAAATGCCCTCCGTGACATGAGAAAGAGGGGGGTTGAGCTCGCGACGGAAGAAGGGGCGGTGTCTTTCTTTTGAGGTTTCTCCACACGGGAGACGTTCACCTTACTCCTGCTGCTCCCGAAAGGTTTGATGCATTTAAGACTGTCTGCGGCCTGGCCAAAGGCCTTGACTGCAATGCCCTCCTCGTGGCAGGGGACCTGTTCGACAGCGTGGAAGCGGCGAAAGACCTGCGCCCCCAGGTGCGGGAGCTGTTCAACGCTCAGGAAATTGAAGTCTACATCATTCCGGGCAACCATGACAGGACGGCTTATGATTCCGGTGAATACTACGGGAGCAGCGTTCATAGTGCCCAAAGCGGGAATCCTGCTGTCTGGGAGCTAGGCGAAATCAGGATCCTCGGCATCCCGTACTCTTTTGATCGACTTTCTTTTGAGTCTCTCTGTGCGCAAACCCTGCCGGAAAGAGAATCTTCCCTGATTGTTTTAGCTCACGCAAATTTTTTCTCTTCCAAATCCGGCAGTTTCTATGCTCAGGATCCGGAAAGCGCCGCGGGAGCCTGTCTTTGGGAATGCGACTTCGACGAATTTCCCCCGGGGTTCGTGGCGCTGGGGCACTGGCATAATCCCACACTTCCCCCGTTAGAAGTAAACCGGGTCAGGGTAGCCTACAGCGGGTCGCCTTTTCCGCTGGCGCGCGGAGAAAACGGGCCGCGGAAGGCCTTGCTGATTGAAATTTCTTCAGGCGAGATTAAAGTGGAGGCCGTAGATATTCCGGGCGTGCCCCGCAGGGAAACTGCTGCTTTTTATTTTGTGCCGGGGGCGGAAGAGGAAATCCTCGCCGCAATCCGTTCTCTGCTCCGCGACCGGGCCGATCCCAACGTTATGCTCGATCTTGAGCTCAGCGGCTGGATCAGCGGAATCAGCGAGGAACTCCTGCTTAAAAAGATCGAAGCGCTCAGCGAAGAGTTCCGCGCCGGCTGGAAAGGGGTTAACCTCGGCACACCCAGCTTTCTGAGTACGGGCCGGCTCTCCGGAATTGGCGCCAGGTGTTTGCAGATCCTCCGGGAGTTCGAAATCCCGCCGGAAATTAATGAAGCGGAAGTTTTCCGGGACGCGCTGCTGCGGCGTTTTGCGGAGGAAGCGCTCGGCGACCGGGAAGCTCTTTACCGCGAAGCCCTGGCCTTGATCCTGCGTCATCTGGGAAGGGAGAGGCTCCATGCGGATCCTTGAAATCAAGAGCAAACCCGTT
>DAOURU010000289.1 GCA_030627585.1 Bacillota bacterium | reverse complement strand
CAAATAATGGTATTTAAACAAACGCTCTTTCCTGAACCGGTTGCTCCTGCGAGAAGAATGTGCGGCATCTTAACTAAATCCGCAACAATAGGGTTGCCGGCAATGTCTTTCCCCAAAGCGATAGTGAGTTTCGAAGCTGCTTCACGGAATTCAGGAGTTTCAAGAATTTCCCGGAGGTAAACAGGAGACACCTCTTTGTTGGGTACTTCAATCCCGAGTGCAGCTTTACCTGGGATAGGGGCTTCGATGCGGACGTCAGGAGCTGCTAGGCTTAAAGCAATGTCGTCAGCAAGCCGTACGATTTTACTTACCTTTATCCCGGGGGCCGGTTGGATTTCGTAACGCGTAATGGCAGGCCCCCGGTGGACTTGACTTACACAGACTTTTACCCCGAAACTTTCCAGGGTTTCTTCAAGAATGCGGACATTTTCAATGATTTCTTTATTGAGGCGATTGCTTTTAACCTTTAGGGGGCGCGTTAACAAGGTCAAGGGAGGCAAATGATAGTTTTCAGAGAAATTAGAAGTTTGTTTTGACTCTTTCTCTCCTGTTTCGCTGGGATTTTCTCTCTTTTCTTTTGACTCCGGATGGGTATTATGATCAATAATTACAGGAAAAATCAAATTTTCTTCCTCTCTTTTCCTGTTCTTGTCTTCTTGTCGAGGCTGAGTTTCCTCTTCAATGTAAAGGAAATTTAACACAGTTGTTTTGATTATACGCCCGATTTCTAAACATTCACCAGCGAGGTATTTTAGAATTTTTTTGATGGGAATGCCTGTAAGGAGGATAAGATCGATACCACATAGGGCAATTAACAGGATAAAAGAGCCTATCCGGCCAAAAAGATAGACTGCTGAAATGCTAAAAACGGCACCTAAAATACCCCCTCTTTGGCCTTCGAGACCCGCTTTCCATAAAAACGGGATAATTTCATTCCTGGGTAAGGATTTAGACGGAAGGGGCAAGAGATGAAATGCTGTTACAAAGATTAAAAAGAGCAGTAAAACCCCTCCTGTCCAGGGATTTAAAGTTAACGGCTTTCGGTTCCAGCACAGGTTGAATCCCAAAAAAGTAAGGATACACGGGATAATTAAAATTCCTCTTTCCCCCGTCGTAATTGCGAGCAGTTGCTTAAGAAATTCACCCATGATGCCTGTTTGAGTAAAAAGACTTAAGAAAATAAAAACAGCCAGGGCCAAAATAGATATTCCAATAATTTCGTATTTTAATTTTTCGTGAGTTATTTTTGCTCGTTTAATTTTAGGGGCCACGGTTTTCCTCCTTTATTTCCTTCCATTCCTCCCAAATTATAACACTTCTTGGCCCGGGAGGAAAACAATATTTTTTAAAACGAATTAGTTTATAAAAGAAGGAACATAATAAAATTTAGAAAATTTCTAAAGAAGGGAACCCCTATGCAGTTTCTTGATGAGCAAGCCCCTGGCGCTAACCCCGAGTCTCCAGATTTAAAAAAACGGAGAACAAGGCAAGGGGTAAGAAAAATCGATACTATTAAGGAATACGGCCAAATGAACGTTCCGAATGTTAAAACAAATATTCATTGTATTCCCATTGTGGGCCAGATTGAAGGACATTTAGTACTTCCTCCCCAAAATAAAACCACAAAGTACGAGCACATTATACCCCAGCTTGTTGCAGTTGAACAAAATCCAGAAATTGAAGCGCTTCTCATCATTTTAAATACAGTGGGGGGAGATGTCGAAGCCGGACTGGCGATTGCAGAAATGATTGTGAGCATGTCTAAACCTACCGTTTCGCTTGTTTTAGGAGGGGGTCATTCAATTGGGGTTCCTGTTGCAGTAAGCTCCCGGTATTCCTTTATTGCCGAAACTGCAACCATGACGATTCATCCTATCAGATTAAGCGGTCTCGTTATTGGAGTTCCTCAAACATATGAATATCTAGATAAAATGCAGGATAGAGTAGTACGGTTTGTTGCAAGACATTCGCGTATTACAGAAAATAAATTTCGGGAGTTAATGTTTCGGACCGGTGAACTTGCTCGAGATATCGGTACGGTTCTCGTGGGGCGGGATGCTGTAGATGTAGGATTAATT
>DAOURU010000280.1 GCA_030627585.1 Bacillota bacterium | reverse complement strand
TTCTGCTGCTTTAAGCAATGCCTTAATTTCAGTAGGATGATGGGCATAATCATCGATAATCTTTACCCCGTCATATTGAGCAACCAGCTGAAAGCGGCGCTGGGCCCCCCGGAAAGTTGCCAGGGACTTCGCAATTGCAGAAAAATCTAAGCCCAGGCGCATGCCTACTGCAACCGCGGCAAGAGCGTTTTGAGCATTGTGAATGCCCGGCACCGCCAGGGTTAACTTACCGAGTGTGCGTTTTTTTTGGAAAATTACAGCTTCTGTTTTGAACCCGTTCTGCTTGATCTCTTCCGCTTTAAAATCTGGGGAGCCTTGCAGGCCATAGGTAATTACGTCGATTTTGCCGGGCTTTAAATTCCTTACCTGATCGTTGTCGGTACAAAACACAGCAAACCCGCCAGGTTTAA
The DNA here is from genome assembly GCA_030627585.1 of Bacillota bacterium. GTDB lineage: Bacteria > Bacillota > DSM-12270 > Thermacetogeniales > Thermacetogeniaceae > Ch130. The sequence continues at coordinate 1,772 of DAOURU010000280.1, read as the reverse complement.
GGCGAGATAAAAATTTTTGAAAAGCCCGCTCGATCTCTTCGATATTTTTGTAATAATCCAGATGGTCGTTATCTATATTAGTAATAACAGCAGCATAGGGTTCGAGCTTGAGAAAAGAACCGTCGCTCTCATCTGCTTCCGCCACAAGAAATTCTCCTTTTCCCAGCTTTGCGTTGCCGCCTATATCGTTGGCTTCACCTCCAATAATAAAGGTGGGATCAAGCCCGTTACAGGCGAGAACCAGGGAAATCATGGAACTTGTGGTAGTTTTGCCGTGGGTGCCTACAACGGCAATTCCTTTAAAACGGCTCATTACTTGAGCAAGAAGTTCCCCCCGGCTTATTATTGGTAAACCTGTTTGTTGGGCAGCACGCAGTTCAACGTTAAAGGGAGGAATGGCAGAAGATACAACAACCCTGTCAACGCCTGTTTGAATATTTTCTGGTGCGTGGCCAATGTATATGCGGGCGCCGTTCTCTCTCAATTTCTCAATAACGGGGGAAGCGACTAAATCAGAACCGCTTATCCGGATGCCAAATGCCAGTAAAATTTTGGCCAGTCCGCTCATCCCTGCTCCACCGATTCCAATAAAATGGTACCATTTTCCGAACACGTCTTTTATCTCCTCCCTCACCTGCGCTGACTTTCGCCTTTCAAGGTAGTTACAACAACATTCTATGTCTTTCCGATCGGAGAGGTTACAAGGCTTGTCTGAAACAAATAAGCCCTTTTCGAAACCCGTTTACTTAGCCCTCATAATCGCACGCGCAATTATTTCTCCGGCTTCAGGGCGGCCAAAGTGACGGGCCTGTTCCCCCATGGCCTTTCGCAAAGCAGGATCCTGAATTAATTTCCTGATTTCATGAAAAAGGCAGGCAGGTGTCAGCTCTTTTTCAGGGATTAAAATCGCCGCCTTTTTTTGGGCTAAAAATGATGCATTACAACACTGGTGATTTCCCGTTGCAAATGGATAGGGAATTAAAATCGCGGGGACCCCCCGCGCCGTCACTTCTGCAAGAGTTGCCGCGCCGGCACGGCTGATGATTAAATCTGCCGCGGCCAGACCATATTGCATTTCCTCCAGATAAGGTTTAATAATTAATTTTCCAAATTTAGCAGCTTTTATTCCTTTTTGTTTCAGATGCTGGCAGAACCTTGCATATTCATCCCTCCCGGTGATGTGAATTATTTGCAGGAAGGGAAGGACCCCTTGCTCTCTCTCCATCATCCCGTAAATCTCGAGCATTGCTTCATTAATTCGCCTGGCTCCCCGGCTCCCCCCGGTTACCAGTAAAGTAGGACAACCGGGAGCGAGACCAAAATAGCTCATTCCGGCAAGCCGCTCAGTCTCAAGAATTTCCTTGCGGATCGGAAGACCTGAATAGACCAGCTTTGCTCCAGGGGGAAAATCGTTGTGTCGGGGAGGGAAAGTTGTAAAGACAACACGCGCCCAGCGCGCCAAAAATTTATTTGCCAGCCCCGGTACTGAATTTTGTTCATGCAAAAAAACAGGCACTTTCGAACGCGCTGCCGCAAGCACCAGGGGAACAGAAACATAACCCCCCGTTGCGAAGACCACCTGGGGACGAAATTCCTTAATAATCTTTGCCCCCTGGCAGCACCCCTTCACTAAGGAAGGGAGAAATTTAAAAGAATGAAGGGAGAATTTACGCGGCCACTTAACCGCCGAAATTTCCCTGAAAGGGTAACCTTGCCGGGGGACAATCCTGCTCTCCAGGCCTGTCCCGGTTCCCACAAACAAAATTTCCCCC
>DAOURU010000111.1 GCA_030627585.1 Bacillota bacterium | reverse complement strand
TGCGTGGATGCGCTCAAAAACTGAACGCGTAATTTCCTCTGCAGAAGCTTCATGCTTCTTCAGCATTTCGGCTAACTGGTGCGCCGTTAACTGGAAAAGTTCCATTACCAAAACTCCTTTTTAAAGAATGCGCGGGACTTTGAAATAACCCCCCGCGCGATCCGGAGCATTCCCGAGAACCTCTTGCCAGGTAAGAAATTCTCTTGCTTCGTCAGGCCGGGAAACATTCTGGAGGGGCAGGACGTGGTAGGTAGGCTCAACATGGGCTGTATCAAGACAGCTGATCATTTCTGCGTATTCCAGAATGGAACTCAGCTGGGCGCGAAACTCCTCTTTTTCTCGGTCATTTAGCGCAAGACGCGCAAGCATTGCAACGTGCTCCACTTCTTCTCTGCTTAATTTCATTTGCTTGCCTCCCAAAGACCAAAAAAACCGGCCCGATGTTTGCGCAGATGTTTGCGCATGAGTGTTACCATATGCCTAAATTATAGCAGAAGAGCCAAAACCCCGCAACTTTCTCCGGTGATTCCGTATCTTCTCGCGAAGAGTATATCCCGCCCGGTTAGTCTATCCTGCCGCAGTTCCGCTCAACGTCAGGGGCCCCTCTGATCCGCTGTTCGTACCAGACCCGCTCCTCCTGATGCCGCTTCAGGGCAAGGCGCTGCTTTTCCAGAAAAACGCGGCCGCGCCGGGCAAAGAAACTGCTCAGTTCTCTCGGACTCTCCCGCTAGCTGCCGGTTAGAAGAAAAATTTTTTTTTGGCTTCACCGTACAGGTTCAGGAAAGCCTTTTCATCCAACAGGGGGATTCCCAGGGCACGGGCCTTTTCGTACTTCTGGCCCGGGTCCCCCCCTACTACCACATAGGCAGTTTTTTTGCTCACACTGGAAGCAACCGCCCCTCCCAGTTCTTTAATCATCTGCTCGGCCTCTTTGCGCGGGAAAGAAAGAGTCCCGGTCAGGACGAACTGTTTTCCGGACCAGGGGAGCCTGTCAGGTTCACCCCCCGCTCTTTCCTGTTCCATTTTCACCCCCGCCCGCCTGAGCTTCACCAGCACCCGCCGGGTCTGCTCCGCCTGGAAGAAGTCCTCAATGCTCGCGGCTATCTTCGGTCCGATTTCCGGAATTGCAGTCAATTCCCCAACACCGGCGCGGGCCAGGGCCTCTATCGACCCGAAGCGCTCCGCCAGAATTTCCGCAGCGCGCGTTCCCACATAACGAATTCCTAGGGCATAAATGAGAGGAGCAAGGCCTCTTTCTTTGCTCCGCTCCAGGGCGCGCAGCAAGTTTTGCGCAGACTTTTCCCCCATCCTTTCGAGCCTCACAAGATCCTCTTTTTTAAGATAATAGAGGTCTGCGGGGTCCTTTACAAGGCCGCGGTCAACCAACTGGTTCACGAGAGCCTGCCCAACCCCCTCGATGTCCATCGCATCACGGGAAACAAAATGCAGGAGCAATTCCTTGAGTTGCGCGGGACAGGCCATTCCTCTGCACCGGGCGGCAACTTCCCCTTCAAGCCGCACCACCTTGCCTCCGCATTCAGGGCAGGTCCTGGGCATTCGAAACCTTTTTTCTCTTCCGGTGCGCCGCTCCGGAAGCGCCCGGATCACCTCGGGAATCACGTCCCCTGCTCTCTGCACGACAACATAATCCCCGATTCTGACGTCCTTTTCGCGGATCATGTCTTCATTATGTAAAGTGGCCCGCGAGACAGTTACACCACCGACCTGGACTGGTTCTAAAATTGCCGTCGGAGTAAGCACGCCGGTCCGCCCTACCCGGACGATGATGTCTTTAACCCGGGCCATTACCTGCTCTGCCGGAAATTTATAAGCAATCGCCCAGCGGGGGCTTTTGGCCGTGCTTCCAAGGACGGGGTGGAGCCGCAAAGGGTTGACCTTGATAACCATTCCGTCAATTTCATAAGTTAAGTCGCGGCGCTTTTCAATCCATTCGCGGCAGTAAGAAATTACCTCCTCAATATCCCGGCAGTGGCGCCATTGCTCCTGTACGGGGAGGCCCAGCTTATATAAAAAACTCAGGGCTTCTGCCTGGGTCGCCAACGCGGCTCCTTCGCTCGTCAGGATCTGATAAGTATAAATTCCCAGCGTGCGGCTTGCGGCAACCTTGGGATCAAGCTGCCTGATCGAACCTGCAGCAGCGTTCCGGGGGTTCGCAAAGGAGGGCTCCCCCCGCCTGTCTCTTTCTTCATTTAAGCGGGCAAAAGCTTTCTTCGGCATAAAAACTTCTCCCCGGACCACAAAACGGCGCGGGGCCCCGGGAAGAAAAAGAGGCAAAACACGAATCGTTTTTAAATTTTCTGTTACGTCTTCCCCGGTTATACCATCGCCGCGGGTTGCCCCCTGCGTGAAAACCCCGTTTTCGTAAGTGAGAACAACCGTCAAACCGTCAATCTTGGGTTCTACGACGTAATCAACGGGAAGACCGGCCAGCTGGCGCACCCGCCGGTCAAAATCCCGCAACTCTGCAGGTTCAAAAGCATTGGCCAGGCCCAGCAGCGGCACCAGATGCCGGACGGTTTGAAATTCAGGAAGAGGCTCTCCACCTACCCGCTGGGTAGGAGAATCCGGCATAATCAGTTGGGGGTGCTGCTCCTCAAGCTTCTCCAATTCCCTCATGAGAGCATCATACTCTTGATCAGAAATAATTGGGTTATCGAGAACGTAATAATAGTAATCGTGCTTCCGGATTTCCCGGCGCAGTTCCTCCACCCGGGCGCGCGCCTCTTCAAGAGCAAGCAACAAACAGACCCCCTTTTTTTACCTGGCTCCTCTTTCTCCTATACATTCCTGGCTGCATCATCATAAAGCCTTTTTCACATCTTCCAGGCCTGCCGTCCCGATCGCTTCTACCTAACCGATTCCCACTTTTAAATTGCCCAACTGAAACTCTTTAAAATCCTCATTATAAAATCTCCCTTGCAGGACGTTCCGCGAGGGCGGAGCCGGCCCGGAAGATTTCATGCCCGAAGGTTTCCAGCTCAAGTCGTGCCAGTTCACTTCACGGCACTAAATCCGGCGCAGGGGAGCATACTTCACCAGGAGGTGTTTTACTCCTGCCTGTTCAAAAGAAACAAAAATTTCTAGATCTCCCCCGTGCCCGACTCTGGTTTCTGTCACGACGCCCCGCCCGAATTTCTTATGTTCGACACGGTCCCCGGCCTGAAAAGCCTTTTCCTGTTCGCTGCTCCCGACCCCTTCATTCTTTACTTCCTTTGCTTCTGCTTTTGCTTCTGCTTTATTCTCCCCGACAGCCGCCTCCAGCAAAGCGCGCCCCGTAAAAACCGGCGGGAGTTTCTCCTTCTTGCTGTGGTCTGATTGCCCCCGTTCCGGCACAAAGCACTCCGGAGCATCCCCTCCTTTTGGAAGGACCGGATAGAGGAGTTCCGGCGGGATTTCCTCTAAAAAGCGAGAAGGCTCCCGAAAAGATCCGTTGCCGTGGCGGTAGCGCCGGCACGCCCAGGAAAAAAAGAGCCGTTCCCGCGCCCTGGTAATCCCGACGTAGCAGAGCCGGCGTTCTTCTTCGAGCTCCTCCTCTTTTCCTAAAGCACGGGCATGAGGAAAGAGCCCCTCCTCCAAACCTGTAAGAAAAACTGCGGGAAACTCCAGGCCCTTCGCGCTGTGAAGCGTCATCAAGACGACTGCATTTTCTTCGGTCTGATAATTATCAATTTCAGTCACCAGAGCCAGCCGCTCTAAAAATCCGGCCAGGGACTGATCATCGCTTTCCTCATTATACTCCCGCGCCACACCTAAAAATTCCTTTATGTTTTCCAGCCTCGTCTCCGCTTCAACAGTTCGCTCCGCTTCCAGCAGGGAACGGTATCCTGTTTCCTCTAAAATTTTCTCAGCCAGCCCGGCGACTGCGAGATCCCCCTGCTCCTGCCGCCAGCGCTCCACCATTTTAAAAAAGGCCTGCAGCACCCGGATGGTGCGTGTTCCCAAACCGGGAATGGCCTCCGCGTTGCTGAGCGCCTCAATTAAGCTTTTCTCATTCTGCAGTGCAAACTCTTCGGCGCGGGCAAGAGTCGCTTCCCCAATCCCCCGGCGGGGAACATTAAGAATCCGCCGGAAAGATATCTCATCGGCCGGGTTGGCCACGAACCTCAGATAGGCAAGAAGATCCCTGATCTCCTTCCGTTCGTAGAATCTCGAGCCTCCAAAAATCCGGTACGGGATCTGGTTTCTTATCAACACTTCTTCAAAGACGCGGGATTGGGCGTGAGTCCTGTAAAAAACCGCGCAATCCCGGTATTCAAGCCCGTCTTCGCGGCGGAGCTTTTCAATTGCGGCAAGCACAAAACGCGCCTCGTCCCGTTCATCAACGGCCTGGTAACAATAAACCGGGTCTCCCACCCTGTTGGAGGTCCACAAATGCTTCAGTTTTCTCGCCCGGTTGTAAGCGATGACGGAATTCGCGACAGTCAGGATGCGCTGCGTAGAACGGTAATTTTGCTCCAGTTTGATGACCCGCGCCTCGGGGTAATCTTTTTCGAAGTCCAGGATGTTTCTTAAATCCGCACCGCGCCACCTGTAGATGCACTGGTCGTCATCCCCCACAACACAGAGATTCCGGTAGCCGTCCGCAAGCTGGCGCACGAGCGTATACTGGGCGTGGTTTGTATCCTGGTATTCGTCCACCATGATATACTGGAAACGGTGCTGGTAATTTTCCAGAACCAGGGATTCGGCCTGGAAAAGGGCCACGGTTTGAAAAAGCAGGTCATCGAAATCTAAAGCATTTTGCTGGAGAAGCTTTGCCTGGTAATAGGCGAAAAGGCGGGCCACGGCTTGCGCCCAGTCATCCCGGGCGTGAAGGGCATATTCCTCGGGCCCTATGAGTTCGTTCTTCAAGCTGCTGATCGCAGCAAGCACACTCCGGGGGCGGTACTTTTTTTCATCCAAACCAAGCTCCCGGAGGCAGCTTTTAATCACCGTCA
>DAOURU010000058.1 GCA_030627585.1 Bacillota bacterium | reverse complement strand
TCCTTAAGCAGGGTTGCCCGGATTGTGGAGCGTACAGAAATGCTGGAGAGGGCAGAGGAAAATGCAAGCAGGGTTGCCGCACTGGCGCGGGAGCTTCAGGCATATCTGGAGATCCGGAAAGCCTGGCAGGACAGCGAGCGGGATTTTCAGGGGGCCTGCGCTGCCGCGGAGCGCTACCAGAAAGAGCTCGAAAAGCACCTCGAGGAGTTCCGTCAACTTCTCACCAGACTCGGGAAGTGTCCTGTTTGCTTCGGCACCCTGACCCGCGAGGCGGTAGCAAGGGTGCTTGCCGAATATCAATAGAATACCACTAGAGGGAGGGGAGACTTTTGCAAGGAACAAGAGAACAGGCCCCATACGAAGAACAGATTAACCATTTAAAAAAGGCGTTGCGCAGATCCCGCGACTTAAGGTCAAGGGCTTTGAGCCAGAAAGAGCTGCTGGAGCAGCAGCGGGAAAAGCTTTACCAGAAGGCGGCGGAATATGGAGTGAAACCCGAGGAACTGGGTGACAAGATTGCTGCGTTAAAAGAAGAAATGGACCGGCTTTTGGAAGAGGCCAGGCAATTAGTCCCCTGGGATCTGCTGGAAAAGGAGCGTTCCTGAGTGAACCAGACGCTTATTTCCCTCAAGAAGTTACTTGATCAGACCAACGCCATTTACCACCGGCAGCGGGGAGAACAATCCAGGCTTCTTCAGGAAAAAGAGGCGCAAGAAAAGCGCCTCGCAGAGCTCCGGGATGAAATCGAATGTCTCGAAAAGGTGCGTCTTTTGCTTTTAGAGGCGGCAAAGCACGCCCGGGAACAGGGGCGCCGCCAGGTAGAGTTTCTTGTCACACAGGCCCTGCAGTTTGTTTTTGGAGGGGATCTGGAATTTAAAGTAGCGATAGAAGAAAAGAGAGAGCGGCCCGATGCGGAGTTTTACGTTTGCTCCACATACGGCGGTGATTTCAAGGTTGAAACAACTCCCCAGGATGCGCGGGGGGGCGGGGTTGTTGATGTTATTTCCCTTGCCTTGCGCCTGGCTCTTCTCCACGCTTTCCGGCCTCCGGTAGGAGGCCCCGTCATCCTTGACGAACCTGCAAAGCATGTTTCTGAGGAGTTTTCACCTCAAGTTGCCCGGTTTTTAAAAAGCTTCAGCCAGAGTCTCGGGCGCCAGATCATCATGGTTTCCCACAACCAGCACCTGGCGGACTCAGCCGATCTTGCTTATTTAGTTGAAATGCAGCACGGGAAAAGCAGCGCGCGGCGCATTCGTTGAAAGCCGACAACCTTAAGGAGGTTTTGCAGTGACGATTTGGCAGGCAGTTATTCTGGGATTGGTGCAGGGGCTGGGCGAGTTTTTGCCTATTTCCAGTTCGGCGCACCTGGTGCTGATCCCCTGGTTTTTTCATTGGACCTACCAGGGGCTTGCTGTTGACGTGGCCCTTCATTTGGGAACGCTTGTGGCCGTTGTTGCCTATTTTTGGCGGGATTGGTTGAACCTTTTGCTGGGAGCGGTCAAAGGGTCTCATACTTTAGAGGGCCGCCTTTTCTGGTATCTCGTCCTGGCTTCCCTCCCGGGGGCTGTCTTCGGATACCTGCTCGAAAGCTGGGCCGAGACTGTTTTCCGAACGCCGGTGCTTGTCGGAGCGATGTTGATTTTCTTGGGCTTGATTTTATACTGGGCCGACCGCAAAGGAGCAAAAAAATTTGGAATAGACAGGATCGGATTTTGGCAAAGCTTGATTATCGGGTTGTCCCAAGCGCTGGCAATTATCCCCGGTGTTTCCCGTTCCGGGATCACGATGACCGCCGGTCTTTTCACCGGGTTGACAAGAGAGGGAGCGGCGCGTTTTTCATTTCTCCTTTCAGTCCCGATCATTTTCGGGGCAGGAGCGCTGAAAGTCCCGGATTTGGCAGCACATCCGGAAATGGTTGACCTCTCCTTCTTCGTGGGTGTTTTCGTTTCTATCGTTACCGGGATTGTGGGCATCGGTTTTCTGCTCCGCTACGTCAAGACCAGGGATTACCTTCTCTTTGTCTGGTACCGTTTTCTGCTCGGCGCCCTGGTTTTTCTCGTGGTCTTGCTGCGCGGCTGGCAGCCGTTTGCGTAGAAAACAGTCCAAAACAGGAAGGGGGAGAGTACCGTTTTGTAGAGCCGATGTTTGCTGCGTGGCTTCTCAGACAAAGGCGGTAAATCGATTCTTGCTTCAGGAGGCGCTTCTTAGTTTACGGGGAAGAAGTTTCCTCAAATCTTCCGGCCCGCCGGAGAGCCGTTAATCCCCGGCAAACCGATTTAAGAAAGAAGGAAAGTGCTATGAGTAACCCCAAGAAGTTACTCCTTTTTCTCATCATTGGAGCAATAATTTGATAAGCTCGAATAAGCCGAAAGGCAAGGGAGAGAAGAAGTGGCGGAGCAAGTTGCATTCTTGACGGAGGGAGGGAAAAAGGATAAAATAAAGTTGCAGTTGCTGGAGTCGGGATGTAGCTCAGCTTGGCTAGAGCGCACGGTTCGGGACCGTGAGGTCGCTGGTTCAAATCCAGTCATCCCGACCATTTTATTTTTTAGCCTTTTTATCTGGCTGTTTTAAGCATCACCCTCCTGTTTCCTCTCCTCTTGTGCTCGCATCTTGAAGGAAAACACACCAAACCCCAAAACCCTGTTGCCTGATAGGAGCTTAAAATTGCTTATGTCATTCGTGCTGGGTGCTTTTTTGTATTTATAGCAATTATTACTTAGGAGGAAAACCTTGTTTTAATGGGAGGATGATGGTGCCAGCAGGGACAAGCAACGCTCCCGTGCAGGCCGCCTCCGGACGCCAGGACGTGGGAGCCGGGGCCTTCTATCGATGTGCCCGTTCTTTTTGCCCGGGCAGCTAAATAGAGTGGTTGGAAAGTAAGCTGCTTAGTTAGGTACGGTTTGCTTTGGAAAGAGACTGGCTTTATTATTCGGCTGGCATTATAATCCCGGCCGTATTTTTTTATATGCAGCAGGTAGCTTGTATAAGCTGGTAGGGTGTGTTAGACTATTCCAAAATAGAAAATCACAAGAAGAGAATCCCGGGAGGGAACACTGTGTTTCAGGCCCTGCTTTTTGATTTAGACGGAACTCTCGTGCCGATGAACATGGAGACCTTTATGAAGGAATACTTCCGGGCCGTGGCCCGGAAGTTTGCCCACCTCATTTACCCCGAGAAGCTGATCCACAATATTCTCGACGGGACAATGGCCATGGTTAACAATACCGACCCTGAGAAGACGAACAAAGAGGTTTTTTGGTCTCATTTTCTTCCCCGCGTCAGCCTTCCTGCCGAGGTTCTTGTTTCGATGTTTGACGAATTTTACGCCTGCGATTTTGCGGCCCTGAAAGATTGCATTCAGCCCAACCCTCTTGCACGTCCTTTAATGAACTCTCTTTTCGAAAAGGGATTTCAGATCGTGATTGCCACAAACCCTGTCTTTCCGGAAAGGGCAATCCAGGAGCGTTTGAACTGGGTCGAGATCGGCGACCTCCCGTATGCCCTCGTGACGACTTATGAAAACAGTCACTTCTGCAAGCCCAGAGTAGAGTATTACGAAGAGGTAATCAGTTATCTGGGCGTCAAGCCTCAAGACTGCTTAATGATCGGGAACGATGTCGAGGAAGATCTGATTGCCGGGACGCTCGGGATCAGGACTTTTCTGGTCGATGATTGGCTCTTGAACGCGCGGAAGCTGCCCATCGAGACCGATTACCGGGGTTCTTTCGGCGACCTGGTTTCTTTTTTGAGAAGTTTGTAAATTGAGCATTTGCCTTCCAAAACTGAATTAAGCTAAGAAGATGATAGATGAGAGGTAGGTACGATGGCTGTTGATTTTGTGCACCTTCATGTCCATAGTGAATACAGTTTGCTGGACGGCGCGGCACGCCTTAAAGACCTGGTTAAAACCGCGGCAGAGATGGAAATGCCCGCCCTTGCCCTCACGGACCACGGCGCCATGTATGGCGTGGTTGACTTTTACCGGTTGGCAAAAGAGCGTGGAATCCATCCGGTTTTGGGTTGCGAAGTTTATGTAGCAACAAGGTCGCGCTTCGACCGGGTGCCCCATGTTGACGACTCCCAGTACCATCTGACTCTCCTTGCGGAAAACGAAACAGGCTATAAAAATCTTTTGGCTTTGGTATCCGCCGCTTATCTCGAAGGTTTTTACTATAAACCCCGCGTGGATCGGGAACTGCTGGTCAGGCACAGCAAGGGTTTAATCGCTTTAAGCGCCTGCCTGGCTGGAGAAATACCGGCCTTGCTTCTCTCGGGAGAGGAAGAAAAGGCATATGAAGCCGCCCAAGCTTACAGGGAGATCTTCGGCCCTGATAATTTTTTCCTGGAACTAATGGACCACCAGATGCCGGAACAGCAGCGGGTTAATGCCGGATTAAGAGAAATTTCCCGTTTCTCGGGAATTCCCTTAGTTGTCACTAACGACGCGCACTACATTCGAAAAGAAGACGCGAAAGTACATGATATTCTTTTGTGTATCCAAACCGGAAAAACGCTTCAAGATGAAAACCGCTTAGCATTTGCCAGCCAGGAGTTTTATCTGAAATCCGGAGCGGAAATGGCGGCTCTTTTTCCTGAAGATATGGAAGCAATCAGGCGCACCAGGGAGATTGCCGAACGCTGCCGGGTAGACTTTGATTTTAACCAGATGCATCTCCCTGAATACCGGGTGCCTGAAGCGCATGATTTGGACTCTTACTTACAAAAGCTTTGCTGGGATGGTTTAAACCTTCGCTACAAGGGGGAAATTCCTTCTCCTGCGCGGGAACGACTGGAATATGAACTCCAGGTAATTTGCAAAATGGGCTTTGCCGGTTACTTTTTAATTGTCCAGGATTTTGTGAACTGGGCGCGGCAAAAGGGGATTATCGTAGGGCCGGGGCGAGGTTCGGCGGCAGGATCCCTGGTGGCGTATGCCCTCGGGATCACGAACATCGATCCTCTAAGATACGGCCTTCTTTTTGAGCGATTTCTCAACCCGGACCGGGTTACCATGCCCGATATCGACATCGACTTTTGCTTCGAACGGCGGGATGAAGTTATTGATTATGTTAGGGAGAAGTACGGGTCCGAGCGCGTTGCTCAAATCATTACTTTTGGAACAATGATGGCGCGGGGCGCCATTCGAGATGTGGGGCGGGTGCTGAACCTTCCTCTTGCGGAGGTTGACCGCATCGCGAAACTTGTTCCTGAAGAGCTGGGAGTCACGCTGGAAAAGGCGCTGCAAGCCTCGCCTGAACTCCGGCAACTTTACGAAGAGGATCCGGAGATCCGAAACCTTATTGATCTCGCGCGGGCGATCGAGGGCATGCCGCGCCACGCCTCCACCCATGCCGCCGGGATCGTTATTTCAAAAGAAGCGCTGATCAATTATCTTCCTTTGCAGCGAACCGGCGATACCGTGACGACGCAGTTTCCGAAAGAGGTCGTGGAAGAAATCGGTCTCTTGAAAATGGATCTGCTCGGTCTCCGCACCCTCACCGTAATTGATAATGCGCTGAAGATAGTTGCAGAGATGGAAAAAATCCAGCTTGATCCGGATAAATTCCCGTTAGACGACGAGGCGACTTACCGTCTTTTAGCATTGGGCGAAACGGTAGGAGTCTTTCAGTTGGAAAGCACCGGGATGCGCCATCTCCTCAAAAGTATGAAGCCGGAGCGTTTTGAGGATTTAATTGCTCTCGTTGCCCTTTACCGCCCTGGTCCGCTAGGGAGCGGGATGGTGGAAGATTTTGTTAACCGCAAAAATGGGCAAACCGGGTTCGAGTACCTTCACCCCGTGCTGGAACCGATTTTAAGTGAAACGTATGGAGTGATTCTTTACCAGGAACAGGTAATGCAGATTTCATGCGAACTTGCCGGATTCTCTATGGCCCAGGCGGATTCATTGAGGCGGGCGATGGGAAAGAAAAAGGGCGAGGTAATCGCCGGACTGCGGGAGGCTTTCATTTCCGGAGCCGCAGCGCGCCAGGTTGATACCAAGCTGGCGGGGCAGATCTTTGATTTAATGGAGCATTTTGCGGGGTACGGCTTTAATAAAAGCCATTCTGCTGCATATGCCCTGGTTGCTTACCAGACTGCATACCTGAAGGCTCATTACCCCGTGGCCCTGATGGCTGCTTTATTGACAAGCGTCCAGGCAAATTCGGACAAGGTTTCATATTATATCCAGGAATGCCGCCGGCTCAGGATTGAGATCCTTCCTCCAGATGTCAACGAGAGTCTTGTCAACTTCACAGTCGTCGGAGAAAACCGGATTCGCTTCGGCCTCGCAGCAGTTAAAAATGTCGGGAAGGGGGCTGTAGAAGCAATCATTAAGGCCCGCCGAAGAGACGGCCCCTTTCATTCGCTGGATGATTTCTGCCAGCGGGTCGACCTCCGCCAGGTGAATAAACGGGTGATTGAGAGTTTAATTTTATGCGGAGCCTTTGACTCGCTTAATGTTTACCGCTCGCAATTGCTGGCGGTTCTTGATGACTGCATGGAAACAGCCCAGGCCAACCGCCGCGACCTGGAGTCCCAGGCAGACGGCCAGGTCTCTCTTTTCGACCTTCTTGAGGAGCCGCAAGGGAATAAAATCAACCGGAACTATCCTTCAATTCCCGAATTTCCACTTCAGGAACTGCTGGCGCGGGAAAAGGAAGTACTCGGGTTTTATGTAAGCGGCCACCCGCTGGCAGATTATCAAGATCTGCTGGCGGGTCGAACCACCTCCTATATTGCGGAACTGGCTCAGTGCAGGGATGGGGAACAGGTAACCCTGGCGGGAATAATCACTTCGCTGCG
>DAOURU010000149.1 GCA_030627585.1 Bacillota bacterium | reverse complement strand
TTATTGACTGTAAATTCTATCGTCCATTCACAGGCAAAACCTGGCGCTGTTCCGGGCCGGCTCCTGTCAGGTTTCCAGGTGCCGCAACACTGAATGGTAAAGTTCCCCAGGCAGGTTATCCCGGTTCCCCCGGTGGACCTCCACCAGCCTGACGTCTGGTCGCCTTTTCAGGGCATCGCAGAAGGGGTGGGGCTTTGCCAGGATTGTGGCCACAACTGGCAGCGGAGAGTCCAGGGCCGCCAGGACCGTCTCCCGGAAGCCGGGGGCGGAGAGCTCCATCTTCCCGATCTCGTCAATGAGCAGGCACTTTTGCCCGCCCTGGGCGAGGGCCTGTTTTATTTCCTCAAGGGCCTCCCCCAGATTTTCCGGCTTCACACCGTACCTGCCCACGCGCCGCCCGGAGGAAAAGTCCACGTGCGCCAGGGTCGCCCTTTTTCCGCCCAGGGTGACCACCTCAAAACCCAGGCGTTTTCCGCCGGCGCGGATTTCGGCGGTGTAAAAGCCGCCCGCCCTGTCTCCCAGCAGCTGCGCCAGCTTCACGAGCACCGTGGTTTTGCCCGAGTTTCACTTCACCTGCGATGTTGATGTACTCGCGGCATATACCTCTTTTTTGTCTTGCCGTGTCCCCAGAGTTGCCTTTCCAGGTAAGCCGGTATCACCTGCCTGATCTGCGCACCGGGCCCGGCGAACTGGCCTTCCTGCGCGCCTTCCTGACGATCACGAGGGGAGTTTGCTGGTCGGCGTTTCCGGCGGGGTTTCGCTTGAAAATCCTCAGCAAAAGGCTGCGGTCGATGCCGGGGGTTGCTGCGAGGAGTTTTGATTTTCCCAGGTCATTGGCATCAATGATTGCTGCTTCCACTCCAAACCGGTGCTTAATTTCTGCAACGACCTTTTCCGGTTCGCGGGGGCCGAGGACGATGTGCTTGTCGAAAGGGGGCATCGTCCCTGTGATGTCGTCGATCAAAGAGGTCTGCTCCCCCGCAAGGCGGTAGAAGTCTCCCCGGCGGCCCAGCAAAAGGCGGGCGAGGGCGGCAACACAAAAAGCCGCGAGGGTGCGGAGAGTTCCCCCTTCACGCATGATTACCTGCATGGCGTAGGGAGAGGAGAGGCTCCCGTCCTGGTGGATAAAGCGCGCCAGGATGCGCGCCCAGAACCCGGGTTTTACGTGGTCCGGGCGGATGATTCTCCCCTGGGTGATTGCCACCACGCTTTCGGCCACGACCAGGGTATCACCGGTTTTCAGAAAGGGTTTTGCGTAAGCGGCGATCACCTCGAGCAGATCATCCTCAGGGGTAATAATTTTCGTATTTAAGGAAATTACTTCAACGGACATAAATTCCTCCCCCTTTACCTGTGATTTGCTCCGGTTTATTCACCGGTTGTCCAATCCGGTTAGATCAAAATCAACCCGGCGGTTTCACCCATTCAGAACACCCTGGTTCAGGTCAAATTGAATTTCAGCCAGCTGCAGCTGTATCCCGTTTCTTCCCACCGTTTGGTAGTAAATCAGGACCGTGAGGCGGGGAACCTCTTTTACCAGAGACTTCAGATCTATTTGGGCGCGGATCTTGACCTCCAGTTCGGTGAGATGGGTGGTCTTTTTTTTGATAATTACCGCTTCCCAATAGCCGTTTTTCCGCAGGGGCTCCCGGCAAAGCCTGAGGCGCGGGATCATCTCCAGCTTCTCCATTATCTTCCCATAATACATGGGCTGGCAGAAGACGTTGATCACCATGCCGTGCTGCCGTCCCTGGTTGGTAAGAGGAATCAGGCAGCGGCAGTAAATTTCTCGTTTCAAAGGTTCGTGTTTCACTTGAAATGTATGCGCTGCTTCAGTTTTAAAAACGATCTCGCTGTCTCCCTGATACCAGAAAAACAACGCGAGGGCTACCGTTAAGCTGCCGGCAAAGGTAAAAAGCGCGAGGAGGAACAAATCCGCACCTCCACCTTTCAGAGTTTCCCTCTCATTTCAATTTTTCCGCGGCATTTGCCTCAATGGCTTTCAAAGCTCAAGCATCGAGTCAGCGTTCAAGCGGTTCATTAATATATATATGCGGGCCTGACTTGAAACCAGTCTAAGTTTTTATATTTTGAAACAGGCCGAAGCGTCCATGAGGAGTACTGTCGCACCAATCATCTCTGTTCCCCATATAATAGAGCGTAAAAATCGGGAGGAGGGAAGCATGTGTTACCAGTACCGTGCAAATATACCTTAGTGGCAGGGCGCGGGGAGGGAGAGACTCCTTTAAATGCTTTTGACGCCGCTCTTTTGGATGCTGGGGTGGGAAATTTAAATCTTTTGAAAGTAAGCAGCATTTTACCGCCGGGCGCCGTTTACTTCCCCCGGCTGGCAATTCCGCCCGGCGCCCTGGTGCCGGCAGCGTACGGATATCTTACGTCCCGCGAGCCCGGTACGGTGATTGCGGCCGCGATCGGGGTCGGGGTCAGTCCTGATACTTATGGGGTAATTATGGAGTTTGAGGGTTTTTGTACGAAAAAAGAAGCTGAAACGCTGGTTACAGCCATGGTGGAGGAGGGGTTCCATAAACGCAGCCTCCACCTGCAGGAGGTGCTCGTCCGGGCGATTGAACACCGGGTGGAGCGGATCGGGGGTGTGATGGCGGCCGCTGTGTTTTGGTATTAGCCTCTTCAAATCTTTTCTGCACCGTACCTTTGGTTGACGCTTTCTGCCAGAATAGTGTATAATGGGAATGCGATTGAAATGAGTTTTGAGGCCGGGGCACAGAGGATAACTCTTGTTCCAAGTAAAAGTCACGGCACTGATCTCAGGAGAGGGGGAGGGAAAATGGGTATGGCCGAGGTAAGGGTCGGAAGAAATGAATCTCTCGATAATGCCCTCCGACGCTTTAAGCGTTCCTGCCAGAAGGCCGGGATTCTTGTTGAGGCAAGAAGACGGGAACATTATGTAAAACCTAGCGTGAGAAGAAAAAAGAAATCCGAGGCAGCACGCAAACGCCGCTGGTCTTAAGGAGTGATTTTATTGTCCCTCCAGGAGCGACTGTTCAACGATATGAAGAAAGCGTTAAAGGCCCGCGAGGCAGGCAAAAAGCAGCTCTCCGTGATTCGCATGGCCCGGGCTGCCCTCAAAAACCGTGCCATTACGCTCGGACGGGAGCTTACAGATGAAGATGTGATTGAAGTTTTAGCCAAAGAGGTAAAACAGCGCCGGGAAGCGATACGCGAGTACACCCGGTTGGGGCGCCCGGATGTTGGGGCCGAACTCGAAGAGGAAATTGCGGTTCTTGAAACGTACCTTCCCCGGCAGTTGAGCGAAGAAGAGATCACCCGGATCGCGCGCGAAGTCGTTGCCTCGACCGGGGCCGGAGAAGTGCGGGATTTGGGACGGGTAATGGGTGCAATTATGCCCGGATTAAAAGGACGTGCGGACGGAAAAGCGGTTCAGGAAATCGTCCGGAAGCTCCTCTTGGAGAAGAATAAAGATGAAGAATAAATGATGAAGAGAAAGGATAAAAAGCGAGAAATGCAGGGAAAGCCGGGTTGTCCGGCTTCTTTTTGTGGGCCTTTGGCCGGAGTACCCGCGGAGTTTTCTGTGTGCGCGCGTGTGTGCGTGTGTGGGCTTGCCTGCAGCGGGGGATTTCCCGCCTTTCGCCTTCCCGGGAATCAGTGCGTGGTCTCAACCACCACCGGATTGCATAGAATGGGAGAGAAAGGTGGGGTTTTTTTGCCAAGGGAGAGCAAGAAGCGGTTAGAATACATGCTCGCCAACCTCCTGGAACTCCCTAAAGACCTGGTGATGGACCTCCCCCGCGTTACTCTTTTAGGGGACATGCAGGTGATTGTCGAGAACCACCGGGGAATCATTGAATATACCAGGGAAAGGGTGCGGATCAGTACAAGCCTGGGGGAGTTGATTATTGACGGGACCAGTCTCGCCCTGCGGACAATCTTCCCCGAGGAGATTGCGGTAGATGGTAAAATCCGGGCTCTGAGCCTTGGCGGCTGAGCAATCCGGGCAGGAAAGAAGATAAGGGGAGACAGGAAGGGAAGGAGGCAGGCACGATGTCAAGAGAGGATCTGCGGGCCTACAGCCTGGGTTTTCTCATCATAGCCGTCCAGGGGGATCACCCGGAGCGCTTCATTAATTTGGCTCTCACGCGGGGGATTTTGCTTTGGGATATCGTCTGGATCAACGAGCAGTTCCTGCTTGTTAAGGTGTATGCGGCATCTTTCGGCGCGTTGCGGCACATTGCCAGGCGGGCGCGGTGCAGGATCAGAATCCGGGCGAAGCGGGGCCTTCCTTTCATTCTGCACCG
>DAOURU010000198.1 GCA_030627585.1 Bacillota bacterium | reverse complement strand
TGGATGGGTGCTGATAAACTCGGCCGGGGTGAATTTTTTGGCTGCTACTTTAAAATGGCTTCTTTGTCTTGCTTCCGGACAGCGCAAATGACTTGCCTCCACTCCACTGAAATTCTTGGGGGCAGTGTTTATTTAAGAAGGGCCCCGCATCCGGAAGTGGTTCAGAAGATAAAGAAGCAAAGCGAAAAGACCCAGGATTCCAACACCCACAAAACGCGACAATTCCAAAGGATAAAAAATTCGCCTGCCCCGTTCTATAATGTCAAGCCTCTTTGCGTGAATGTCTAAATCCCCTCCGTGATCACGGCAGATATCATGGAAGATGCCGGACACCCTAACTCTGTCTCCCCTGTAGCGGTAACTCCCGATATATTTGATCTTTTTTGCGCAAGATGAAGGAGCCCAAACACCGATTGTATTCAAGCCATCGCTGATAGGAACCCAGGCGTACTCCCCCCGCTGCATCAAATCGCCAACCACTTCCCCTTCGTATTCAATAAGCTGCCCCTGATATTTACTTCCGGACTCAAGAAGATCTCTGCTTGAGACGGGCGCCGCAAAAGCTGTGGCAATAAAAATAAATTGAAATAAAAAAGCCAATCCGACAGCTAACCCTTTCGGCCCTTGTTTCACATTACTTCCTCCTTAAAGTCTCAACAACAAAGGCTATACCAGCAAAAACTGCCATGAATTCCAACCTTCCCACCCACATTACTAGAATATAAAGAGCCTTCAACAAATCGGGCATTGCAGGTGCAGTAACTCCGATGCTTAAACCTACATTTCCGGTTACGGAAGCAGCCTCGAACATAGACATCATCAGGGGATAACCTGCGGCAGCATTCGCAAGAGTGGTAATCGTAAATGTGGCAATATAAAGAATAACAATCAGGAGGGCGGCTCTAATGTGCCGTTCCTCCAGGAGAACATCGCGCAAATGGTGAAACCTCTCGGTAATTACGGCACGCTCGGGGTTAATCATGCGTTTTACCTCGCGGATCACAGTATGCAGGATGATCCCGATCCGCAGGGCCTTAAAACCGCCGGCTGTAGAACATGCGCTACCCCCGAAAAGCATTGCAATAAGCAAACCCAAAAAGGCTAAATCACTCCAGCGTAAAAACTGGGATGCATAAATTGTCATAAAACCGGTTCCTGTATGCCCTGAAAGCAGGTGAAAAAAACCCTTCCGGAAAAGCTCAAAATGGGGATAAATTCCGGATTGTTTTAAACTGAATGCAACTATGATAAAGAGAAGGTTAACCGTAATGAAAAAGGAAATAATTTCGATATTGCGCCAGAATTCCCGCAATTTTCCCTGAAAAACAGTATAATGCAGGGCAAAATTAAAAGAACCCGCTGTGATAAAGAAAAAGATGATAAATTCGTAAAGGGCACTGTGATAATACATGATGTTTTGGCTTTGGGGTGCAAATCCCCCTGTACTCCAGGCTGCCATAAAAACCCACAAACCATGAAAAAAGGACCTTAACGGTGAAAGGCCGATGATCATTCCTGTCAACCATAAAACCAGAGTTCCAACGAGAAGGTATATAATGCTTATGAACCAGATTACGCGGGCGGTGTTTCGCGCGTTTGGAAGAAGCTGCTCGTCTTTCGCCTCTCCTGCATACAATTTGAAAGCCCCAGAAGTACCCCGAAAAAGGAAGGTAAGGGCAAGGACAACCATCCCCTGGCCCCCGAGAAAGGTTAAAAGGTGGCGCCACATATTAATTCCGTAGGGAACGTGATCAAGATCCTGAATCAGCACTAAACCGGTTGTGGTAAAACCGCTCATGGCATCAAAAGCCGCGTCTAGAAATGAACCAAAAAAACCGCTCAAATAATAAGGAACCGCTGCAAGGATCACCCCAATAAACCATGCGAGAGTAACCGCGACAAGACCGTGCACCCAGGAGAGTTTTAATTTGTAAGCATTTGGAGATGTGAACAGGTTAAAAGCGAATGCCGTAATTAAAGATAAAAGGATGCCGGTTAAAAAATCCAGGGCAATCTTCCACTCTTGAAAAAGTAAAGCCGTAATTAACGGAATGACCATGAGGACGGCAAGTCCCATGATAATCCGGGCGGTGTAATAAATAATAACCTGTAAATCCAGTTTAAAACGCCGGAATCTCACAATCTTGTCACCAGCCAACTGATTAACAAACCGAGCCCAACAAGAAGGGCAACCCCTCCCAGCTCGGTTAGAATCCCGACGAAAATATTAAAATTCGAAAAAATTCTCCGCGTCCTTTTAGCGGTCCGGTCTTCTACCACGCAAGACTGCCCCCATCCGGTTTAATTCTTTGCCTAAGAGACCATGCGGCTTTTTGCCTGTCAACTTTTTAACAAGCTCCAACTGCGTATCGGAACGCGTCACAGCTAAAACTTCGTCGCCTACATGAAGTGAAGTGCTGCCTCTCGGAATTAGAGCATCGTGCCCGCGGATTACAGCCACTAAAACACAATCATGTGGAAGATCTAGTTCTTCCACCCTTTTTCCTACAGATGGAGAATGAGGATCCAGTTCTACCTTTACAATGTGCATATTTCCCCGGTGAAAAGTTAGTAAGGTTTTCCACTGCCAGTGCGCCAGGCTTTCCTCAATAAAGTGGGCGATTACGGCAGTACTGCTTACGGCAACATCCACTCCCAACAGTTCTAGCGCTCTTTGGTTTTTGGGGTTATTAACCCGGGCGACAGTCCGGGGAACACCAAATTTGCGTCTCGCGAGTTGGCAGATGACAAGATTGGCTTCGTCTTTTCCTGTTACTGCGGCAATTACATCAGCATCTTGAATTCCGGCATCTGCCAGAGTGTCTGGACTTGTAGCATCACCGTTAATGACCAGAACATCAAGCTCTGTAGCGATTTTATGACATATATTTCCATCTAATTCTACCAAAGAAACCTCGTGGCCTTCGTCTAACAGGGTCTTGACAAGGTAATACCCTACTTTGCCTCCTCCTGCAACTAAAACTTTCACTTGACCTTTCCCCCTGCTTAGAGATGTAACTTCGCCCGCACTTTCGGTGCATTATTGCGGTTTACCAAACCTAAAACAGTATCTCCCGCTTCCAGAATGAATCCCTCGTGGGGAATAATTCCTTCACCGTGACGCAAGATCCCCCCAACGCGAAAACGGCCCGTGATTTCCAGATCCTTAATTGTTGTTCCGGCATAGCGCTCAGGAATCTCAAATTCAATGAGTTCCAGGTCTTCACTTGGCGAGAAACGATGCCGAAAATTGCTTATGGCAAGAGCATGCCTGATTTGACTTGCGGCAAGGGTAATTGGGGATACTGTTTCAAGGCCAAATTCGTGGTAAATTTGCTCCCGTTCCGGATCGTAAATCCTGGCAACAACCTTTGGTACCCGAAAAATTTCCTTG
>DAOURU010000008.1 GCA_030627585.1 Bacillota bacterium | reverse complement strand
TCAATTAATCGGAGGTCTCCGGGCTGGAATGGGATATTGTGGCGTCAGAAATATTGAAGAGCTTCAAAGAAAAACGAATTTTATAAGAATTACAAGTGCCGGGTTGCGGGAAAACCATCCTCATGGTGTTGATATCACAAAAGAGGCGCCTAATTATAGCCTCTAAGTAACTTGAGGAGTGACCGTATCATGTTTTCATCTATTGAGGAACTCCAGCAAAGACTGGCCGAATGTGAATACATTACAGACCGGAATGTTGCAACAATTGTTTACCTTGCTCTGAAACTTCAAAAGCCTCTTTTGGTGGAAGGTCCTGCAGGAGTCGGTAAAACTGAGTTGGCAAAAGTTTTAGCTGCTGCAACAAAGAGCCGGTTGATTCGTCTCCAGTGTTACGAAGGCTTGGATGAAGCTAAGGCTTTATATGAATGGAATTATCAAAAACAGCTTTTGCGGCTTCATACTGATCAAATAGAAAGCAAAACTTGGGAGGAAGCCAAACAAAATATTTTTACTCCTGAATTTCTTTTAACTCGACCGCTTTTAGAGGCCTTGCTGGCAGAAGAACCGGTTGTTTTGCTAATTGACGAAGTGGATAAAAGCGACGAAGAGTTCGAGAGTTTTCTATTAGAGATCCTCTCCGATTACCAAGTAACAATTCCCGAATTAGGTACTGTCAAAGCTACTCACATCCCAATCGTCATTCTTACCAGCAATAATTTCCGTGAATTTGGTGACGCCTTGAAGAGAAGGTGTATCCATTTATACCTTGACTACCCAGCCTATGAACGAGAACTTGATATTATTTACTTGAAAGTACCAGGTATCAAGCAGGCCCTTGCCCAACAACTTGTTCGTTTTGCTCAAACAATCAGAAAACAAAAATTAAAAAAGGCCCCCAGTATTGCCGAAACAATTGATTGGGCTCAAGCCCTCTTAAGTTTAGGCATAAACTTTATAGATGAAGAAATTATTCGAAATACTATAAGTATTCTTTTAAAGTACCAGAGCGATATTGAAAAAATCTCGCCAAAAGTCTCTTCTTTTATTCCAGAACATTAATTACAAAGGAAAATGTATTTATTATGGAAGAGAAAATTTTGAAATTTTGCAGGCTTTTGCGTAAGGGCGGGGTGGATATTTCTTTTTCGCAAGTTACGGATGCACTGAAAGCCACGGCTGAGGTAGGGTTTAACCGGGAAGATTTTTATCATGCCTTGTGCTGTACTTTGGTCAAGGAACAAGCTGATAAGTACCTATTTAATAAACTTTTTCGGCTCTTTTTTTTATCTTTACCGGACAAACCTGAAAGAAACGAGCATGAAAATTTTAGAGATCTAGGAGATCCAGAGGTAAAGGACAATCTCCAGGTTAATGTGGAATTAGTTCAAAATGCGGAGGGAACAGGAAGGGGAAGGGGAGGGGGTGCCTCTCCCGCTCTTTTGCTGGTAAAAGCAGTTCGCGAGAATAACTATCCTCTACTCCGTGCCCTTGCCGAATTAGCCGTAAAAAGCCTGGGAAAACTCAGCCGAGATCAACTCGCGCAATTAGATATAATTATTGAGCAGGCCAAAGTTGCTATAGGCTGGTACGAAGGGGTTAACCGATTAGAGCGCATTAAAGAAAAAGAAAAAATCAGTGATGTCACTTACACCAAGTGGTTAGACTGCCTTACTTACCTTGAAAATAAAATTAAAGAACTATTAGAGGCATTCTTTGTCCAAAATTTTGGCCAAGATGCCCTAGAAGAGATTGCGATTTTTGCAAACTTGAGGGAAAAGGAATTTTACAGGTTAAATCAAGTTGAAGTTGATGAAATTCGCAAGCGGATTACAAGGCTTGCACGTAAATTAGCTTCAAAATATGCCCGACGTTACCGAAGATCGAAGCGGGGAGAAATTGACTTGCGAAGAACGGTAAGGCAGGCCCTCCTCACAGGTGGAACGCCAATCCGTTTAAAGTACCGGAGGAAAGTCATCAGCAAGCCGGAGCTTGTTCTTTTATGCGACGTTTCAGGTTCAGTGGCAGTCTTTAGTGAGTTTATGCTGCAGCTTGTTTATACCATCCAAAATAGATTTCGGGCGGTGCGTTCTTTTCTTTTTGTAGATAGGATCGATGAGGTTACAGAGTATTTTCTCAAGAGGGATATCGAAGAGGCCCTTCAAGAAGCTTTTTCCAAAGCCTATTTTTCTTATTCGGGTTTTTCTGACTTCGGCAAGGTATTCACAATCTTTACAAATAAATATTTAGCTGGAGTTTCTTCTAAAAGCACGATCATCATATTGGGTGACGCAAGAAATAACTGGCGACCGGATGAAAAGGAATATTTACAAAAAATTGCGGATCAAGTGAGAAAAGTCCTGTGGTTTAATCCCCAACCACAAAATTGCTGGGATACAGAGGATAGTATTATGAGAATTTACGCTCCTTATTGCCGGCAGATATTTGAATGCCGAAACCTGAAACAACTTGAAGAGGTTATTGAAGCAATCTTGTAAGAAGTTTCAAAATTATGCACTCTACCTTCGAGCTACCTAAACAATAGTAGCTTTTTTTCAATTGACAGAAAAATTTATTTATGTTAAGTTTGAGTTAAAGTAATGTTAAATTCCCGTTAAGGTTAAATCTGGAGAGGAGGGGGGAAAGTTGCTTTCTTATCAGGAAATTATAATCAGAATGGTAATATCCCTCCTGATAGGACTCATAATCGGTTATGAGCGAACAAAACAACAAAAACCCGCTGGTATTCGGACCTACTCCTTAGTTTGTATTGGCTCTACTCTGTTTATGATCATAAGCGCATACGGACTTCAAAGCCTTCCACATATAAGCGGTTTTCAGACGGATCCCGGACGGGTTGCAGCACAAATAGTTACTGGAATTGGTTTTCTCGGTGCTGGAGTTATTTGGAAAGATCGCGGAAATATCAGAGGATTAACAACTGCAGCCAACCTGTGGACTACAGCAGGCTTGGGAATGGCGATCGGTCTCGGTCTTTATTTTTTAACCCTGATAAGCGTTCTTTGTATTTTCCTGGCCCTGTACAGTTCCCCTATTCTCTGTCGTCTTGGATTGCTTTATTATCCTGAAGAAAATCCAAAGGAGGAAAAGGAGGAGAAAAATCACGCTTCAAAATAAATTCCCGGGGTTAAAGAGAGGTTCTTCCTGTGGTTTTAAAAAAGTTCTCGTGAAGGGGAATTATAAGGAAGGTCATCTCGCTTTCTTCGCTGGTCAGGCTATTTAAGTAATGACCGGTTACTTAACAGGAACGAGAGACCTTCCTTTAATCAGTTTAACCATAAAAAAAAATTTTATTCACATTAATTCACGCTCCCGCAAAGTGCCCGAAAGTGTAATCAGGCAAATGGCAAGAAGTGTTTTGAGCCGCCTCAAGAAGAAGAAGGTTTTTTAATTTTAAGAATTCCCTGCATAAAACAGATTCCGGGAGAGAAAACTGAAAAGGAAACTTTTTGCGGAAACAGGAGGAAAAATAAAAAAAATGCCTGAATTAAGACAGGAGCCTGTTACGAAAAAGTGGGTTATTATTGCCACCGAACGCAGTAAAAGGCCCATAGACTTCAACATAAAGCAGGATGAGTGCAAAAGGGGTACTTGTCCTTTTTGCGCGGGCAACGAAGATAAAACGCCGCCCGAAATAATGGCCTTCCGGGAACCCGAAACGAAACCAAACGAACGCGGCTGGTGGATCCGGGTAGTACCGAACAAATTTCCAGCCCTCAAAAAAAATGGATGCCAAGACCTGCTCAACCCCTTTGAAGAAAGCTTTTTTCAGATAATGACCGGCATCGGTGCTCATGAAGTAATTATCGAATCTCCTGAACACGATGCCTCTTTGGAACAACACCCCATTCATCAACTTCAAGAAGTTTTTCGCGCGTGGCGAGAGCGCCATAATTCACTAATGAAAGAGGATGCAATCAAATATGTCCAAATTTTTAAAAATTCGGGGGCGGTGGCAGGCGCTTCTTTAGAGCACCCTCACAGCCAGTTAATCGCGACACCCCTAATTCCTGATGTAATTGAAGCAGAACTGAAGGGAGCCCAACATTTTTTTAAAGAAAAGGGGGGCTGCCTTTACTGTGAAATGAATCAACAAGAATCAAAAAAAAACGAAAGGGTTGTTGCGGAGAACGAGGGTTTCATTGCCTATTGCCCCTTTGCATCCCGTTTCCCTTTTGAAACCTGGATTCTTCCCAAGCAGCACCAGGCGAGCTTTTCGCTCCTTGATGAATCTTTATTAAACCAGTTGAGTATAATTGTTAAAGAAACGATGCAAAAGATTGTCTCCTCGCTAAACCACCCCCCCTATAATCTCATGCTTCATACAGCTCCGGCTGGTTATACTGAAGCTCCTTATTATCATTGGCATTTAGAAATTTTTCCCCGCCTTACAACCGTTGCCGGTTTTGAGTGGGGAACTGGAATTTACATTAACCCTACCTCTCCTGAGACAGCAGCAAAGTACTTAAAAGAAACAAAACACCGATTAAAAAACTTAAAGAAAGGAGAGAAACTTTAGTGCCCAGGAAATTATTAAAGATTTTATTTGCTTCCTCAGAAGTAGCACCTTATGCGAAAACAGGAGGGTTGGGAGATGTTGCAGGTTCTCTTCCTAAAGCGTTAGCTGAGTTAGGGCACGATGTTCGAATTGTTTTACCGAAATATAAGCAAATTGCAGAAGGGGATTATGTGACAGATTATCCTGTCGAAATGGATCACCATTTGGAAACAGGAATCCTTAGACAAACAAAGCTTAAAGGTAGAAATTATCAAGTTCCTGTCTATTTTATCGATAATTATAAATATTTCTACCGTGATGGAATCTACGGTTTTGCAGATGAAGCAGAACGGTATAATTTTTTTTCAAAGGCTTTGCTTGGAATGCTCCCCCGGATTGATTTTCAGCCTCACTTGATTCACTGCAATGACTGGCAGACCGCTTTGATTCCCCTTTTCTTAAAGACAAAATACGCTGAGGACCCTTTTTACCAGAGAATTGCCACTTTATTTACAATTCATAACCTGCAGTACCAGGGAGTTTTCAACAAGAAGACATTAAAGCTTATAGGATTAGGGGATGAATTTTTTACCCTGGAACGCTTGGAATTTTACGGAAAAATAAACTTTATGAAAGCAGGACTCCTTTATGCGGATATAATTAATACAGTAAGCAAAAAATATGCACTCGAAATCCAAACTTCCGAATATGGAGAGCGCCTCGACGGCCTTCTTCGGAAAAGAGCCCAGGATTTATATGGAATTTTAAACGGAATTGATTATGAAGAATTTAATCCGGAAACAGACCCTTATATTTATAAGAATTACAACATTGAAACAATTGATTTAAAGCGGGAAAATAAATACGCGCTCCAAAAAGAAACGGGGCTGCCTGTAGGAGACACGCCACTCATCGGCATTGTTACAAGGCTTGTGGAGCAAAAAGGGCTTGACCTGATCGGTAATATTTTTGGCGAAATCATGGATACAGGTATTCAGTTTATTCTATTAGGAAGCGGGGCAGATTCTTACCAAAAGTTATTCGCGGAATTCAAAATAAAATACCCCCAACAGGCCGCAATTAATTTAGGTTTTAATCCAGAACTCGCAAAAAAAATTTATGCCGGTGTAGATATGTTTTTGATGCCATCGCGTTTTGAACCCTGCGGGCTTGCCCAATTAATTAGTTTAAGATACGGCACAATCCCAATTGTCCGGGCAACTGGTGGTTTAGTAGATACTGTTCAGGATTACGATGAGAAAAAAGGAGAGGGAAACGGTTTTTCATTTAAAGTTTATGAACCAAAAGCGCTATTAGAAGCTATAAAACGCGCCCTTACCATTTATCTGGAAAAGCCTGAGCAATGGCGCCGCTTAATGGTTAACGGAATGAAAGCCGATTATTCTTGGGAGCGCTCTGCCGGGCAATACGCCCAACTCTATGACAAAGCCATTCATAAACACCTCGCAACCTTATACCGCGTGGTAGGATAAACAGAAATTAAAAAGTTCCCCTTGCTAAAGGGGTTTTTTATTTCTTTCAACAACCGCTAATACACCCCACGGGCGGATCAGGTTCTAAACCATCCGTGAAGATATTGCTTCACCCCCGAGGGCCGCGGCGGAGCTCCCCCGGGGAATAGAACTCGTCAATTAACGGCAACGGGATAATTGCAATCTTCTTTTCAAAGACATTTTCTGGTATACTCGAAATGGCAGCATGCCAGCAGCCGGGATAACGAGGGGATGAAATTGAAAAAAAGTGAGCATGATTCCTTTCCCGTCGGCACCTACCGTTCGGCTACCCGGGATGAAAGATACTGGAAGGAGCTGGCCGAAATGACTCCGGAAGAAAAGGTGCTCTGGGTGGAAAAAACCAAAGATATGATATGCGCTTTACGGGAGGCTGTTAAAAAGTGCAGGAAGAGCACCCTTTAATCCAGGCGGCCTGAAACATTGAGCTTCTCTTGCGGGGAGAATTCCGTTGGAATCTCCGCCCTCCCTGGCTATTCTAAAAGAGCCCGTCTAAATATTTTTAGGGAACTTTTTAGAGCATGCGGATCAGGCTTTATATTACGCTAAGAATAAAGGTTCCAAACAGGGTTGGGTTTATTATGATAAATAGAAAACAGGTTTTTCAGAAAAAACAGGCTGAGATTCTTGACAGGAACGATCTAAAAGATTAGTATTTATGTGGAGGCTGGATGGGCGTGTAGCTCAGTTGGGAGAGCACCTGACTCGCATTCAGGAGGTCACGGGTTCGAGTCCCGTCACGTCCACCATTGTTTAATCCCCTTAAGAGGGGATTTTTTGTATGCCTGGCATAACTGGCATAATTGGAATGTTCAAGCAGAGGGGGTAGCAGACAGCGAGAGCCCCCAATTTAAAGTTATAACGAAAAGGTAAAGTTATAATTTGACGAGAATTTCCCCAAGGGGATTTTTCTTGCGGGAAATAAAAGCCAGGCAGACAGTAGGGGGTAACAATAACCAAAGGAGGCAATTGAGGTGCAACTTGAAGAAATCTCAGAATATGGTTTAGTTCAGCGGATTATAAAACATTTTCCTTCAAAAAGTTCCAGAATTGTTATAGGAATCGGAGATGATGCCGCCGTTCTTTCTCTTGATCCGGGGAAAGAACTTGTAGCGACTTGCGATTTGCTTATAGAAGGAATACACTTTGATCTCCGCTATATTACGCCTCGTCAGTTGGGATGGAAGGCCCTTGCCGTAAATTTGAGCGATATTGCGGCAATGGGAGCTGAACCGTGCTTTGCCCTGGTATCATTGGGTCTCCCTCATCAAACTGAGGTCCATTTTTTTGATGAGTTTTTTCAGGGCTTCAAAACTTTAGGCGAAAGATTTCAAACCAGCTTATGCGGTGGTGATATGGTTAGCTCTCCGCGGGGGCTCGTGGTTAATGTAACGGTATTAGGACAAATCGAAGCATCAAACGTACTCACCAGGGCCGGGGCGAAGCCGGGGGATCTTCTTGCTGTTACTGGTTTTCTTGGAAGTTCTGCAGCCGGCCTTGCGCTTCTTAAAAATGATTGTCTGGGAAAACTCCCTCCTGAGGTCGAAAAAGAACTGTTGAAAGCTCATCTTGAACCATTCCCGCGTATTCAAGAGGGGCGATTTTTAGCTCTTAACCACGTCGCCAGTGCTTTAAATGATGTCAGTGACGGCCTCGCGCGAGAAGTGAAAGAAATTGCTGAAGCGAGCGGTGCAGGTGCAATTATTTACGGTCAAAGTCTGCCTTTAAGTGAAGCCGTAAAATGTGCCGGAAGTTATTTAAAACAGGATCCCGTTTTATGGGCATTGAATGGGGGAGAAGACTACGAGCTTGTTTTTACTTTCCCTCCAGAGAATCAAGCAAAATTGGAGGAGCTGCGAAAAATGGGAAAAATGGGGACACCTATCACAATTATCGGGGAAATTACCCGCGCCAGAAATGTTCTTTATACGGAACTTTTTCACGGAAGGCGGGTCAGTCTAGATCGTTGCGGGTACGACCATTTTACAAGGAGTTAACGAAGTTTAGGGAATTTTTTATAATGTAATTAGCAATTGTTACCAGGAGGGATTCAGTGATGGGGGTCTGGCAATGCCGGGGCTGTGGCTGGGAAAAAGAAATGGGGTGTAAACCCCGAAAGTGTGGCGATTGTGGGGGTCAAAACATTAATAAGAAAGAGGGAAGAGTAGGGGGCAAGCGAGTCCTCTTTAAGGGCAGTTCTTTGTAACTGCTCTTTTTTTATTTTCATATTGATTTTAGTTTCAAACGTGATGTATCATCCTAAAGAGTGGAGGATTTTAAAAAACGTAGGAGGAGTAAAAGTGCTTCAAAAACAAATTATCGGTTTAGATGAGGCCTTGCAACTCAATCAGAAACAAATTCGGGCGTTGTACAAACAATATGTAAATCCCGGCTTTGCAACCTTGCTTGGTTTACTTAATTTTGATAAGAGGTTTGTGCGCGCCGAAGGAGTTTATGTTTGGGATGAAAACGGTGAGCAGTACCTTGACTTTCTGGGCGGCTTCGGTGCGCTTAATTTCGGACATAACCACCCCAAGATTAATGCTGCTGTCCAGCAGGTTTCTCACTTGCCTAATTTGCTGCAGGCATCTCTTGGCACATTGAGTGCAGCTTTAGCGCATAATCTTGCGCAAATTTTGCCGGGAAATCTCTCACGAACTTTTTTTTGTAACAGCGGAGCAGAGGCCGTGGAAGGGGCGCTTAAATTAGCAAAGGCTGCCTCGAAAAAAAAGAGGATTATCTACTGTGAAGGTTCCTTTCATGGAAAAACAATGGGGGCTCTTTCGGTGACAGGAAAGAGCAAATACCAAATGCCTTTCCAGCCTCTTATTTCGAATTGCCAAGCGGTTCCTTTCGGCGATTCATCGTCTCTCGAGGCAAAACTTAAAGGAGGGGATGTGGCCGCATTTATTGTCGAACCCATCCAGGGAGAGGGCGGGGTACACGTTCCGTCCCCAGGATACTTAAGCGAAGCTCGCCAACTCTGTAAAAAGTATGATACTTTTTTAATCATTGATGAAATTCAAACTGGTTTTGCCCGGACAGGAACGAATTTTGCGTGTGAATTTGAAGAAACAGTACCGGATATTATTTGTACTGGAAAGTCTCTGGGCGGAGGTGTTATGCCGCTTGCGGCTTTCACGACAACCGAAAACATCTGGGATCGGGCCTTTGGAGGATTTGATAAATGTCAACTTCATACCTCTACTTTTGGAGGCAATACACGCGCTGCTGCCGCCGGAATTGGAGCCATTCAAGTCATGATTGATGAGAATTTAGCAGTCCAAGCGCGTGAGAAAGGAGCCTATTTATTAAAGGGTCTTAAAGAACTGCAAGAAAAATACCCCTCATTTATCAAGGAAGTACGGGGGAGAGGACTGCTGATTGGAGTTGAATTTAACCAGCTTACCCAGGGAATATGGAATAAAATAACAGGCGGAAAGCTTAATAAATTAGCAGAAGAGTACCTTGCAGCTTTAGTTGCGGCGGAGTTAATGAATAAATATCGGATTATTACTGCTTATACCTTGAATAACCCAAATGTAATCCGTTTTGAGCCTCCCCTAATTATTTTACAGCAGCATTTAGACCGGGTTTTAAGTGCACTCGAGGAAATATTTAAAACTTACCATAGCGTTTGGAGGTTCGTTTTGGCAAGCAGCAAGTATTTATTAAAACCCTCTTCGTAGGAAATACCCCGTAAAAGGAGGGAAAATACTTTGTTAAGATACGAAGAGATTTGTCAGGATTTCTTAGATGCAGCAGAAAACGCAGGGCTGTTTGTTCACGGAGTACGACACATCATGGATATAATCACCTGTGATCGAGAGTTTCGCTGTACCTGTGCAGCCGACGAAAGTGAAAAACCTCCTCGAATTTGGGCAGAAATTAGTTTTGGATGGGAGTCTATTCTGACAGCAGAATCAGTTTATGGAGACGATTATTCAGTTTATAAAAAATCTATATCTGGCCATCTTCCTTTTAAAAGAGATCTTCCGAAACCTTTTATTGAGCTCGAAATTAGAATTTGTTTTGAAACTGCACAATTTGAAGAAGCCGGAATTTTAGCCAGGCAAATTCAAAATTTAATCAATGGGTTGATTACGCACGAGAATCAACCTCAAATAAAATTTGAAGTATCAATTCTTCCGGAAGGGAGAGTAGTTATTCACGATTCTTATATTTATTACTGGTGGCTTATTGATTTTCAAGATGAAAGAATCGAATTTTTACCTATTTGTGAAGAGATCCGGTTAATTCTCGAGGCGCTTGTTAATTCTTCTTTATTTGGATAGTCTTTATCTATAATTCACTTGAAAGGTTTTTAAAAAGAGCGGCTCCGGTCGGAAGAAAGGGAATAACAAAAGAAAGAATTAAGGTCAGGAGGTAATAAAGCGGTATTCTCCACAACTGAACGCGAGGCAAATAGGGGAATAGGGGAGCAAAGGGGGCATGCCAGAGCTGAATGATAAAATCGAAAGCTTCGGGAATAACAAGGCTGCTCAGCTTTCCCGAAAATATAATGAGAGCGCAAGCGATGCCGGGCAATTGGCTTAAATATCCGGCAAGTAAAATCATAAGAACCGGTCTTTTTGATTGAATTTTGACCTTAAGTCCCAATGAAAAAATGATGATCAAATAAGTTAACGGTGATATTGAAGACAACAGGATACTTTCAAGCAATATAGGAGTTAAAAGAATAAAACAAATATGGATCAGGATGAGGAGAAGTGTAAAATTGCGTAAAGAGAGCAGCTTTTTTTTCAAATAAAATCACCGCGCCCGGGAATAGTCAATAACTTGTGTATATGGGCTGTACCAGAAGGCGTCAGGGATAATCCAATAACCGTTAAAGGGATCTAAATTAATGCCTTGTTGCAGGTAAGCATACCAGATAAGTTTTGTGCAATACCAAAGCCCATTTTCTAATTTGGGTGTCAGGATAAAAAAGGGGCTTCCCACTTCCCTAGAAACGTAATTAACAACCGCCTTTTTTTGACCAGGTTCTGCTTTGACACGGAGGATGGCGGCCCAATCATATTTATGATATGCTTCTGCATCTGTCGTATAAACTCCGGTGCTGATATACATATCTACTACTTTATTGTTCCCGATGTAGAGACCGGCGTGAGTAAAACGGCCGTACGAACCTCCGGAATCTCCTCCCAGTAAAATGTCGCCTGGTTGAAGCAACGATAAATCAAGATTGTTGGGTACACCGCCGAATTTTCCCGTTCCAATATTGCCCCGTCCGGCAGAAGCAAGAAGTTGCACCCAGAGAGGGGGGTGCTTTGCTTCTGCACGGTAACGGTTTTCAATTTGCAAGGCGAGTCGGGAGAGCGAAAAAAAGAGAACTCCTATTACAATAAGGAAAGTCAGGACACGGCGCAAGATATTTCGCTCCTTAATTTTGAAATATTTTACGGAAAGAGGGATCGCATGATTTATTTTTTTAAGGTCTTGACAGGTTTAGTTACAGGTTGGCTCAGCGCATTGTTGGGAATCGGCGGCGGTGTGGTCTTAATTCCGATGCTGGTTTATTTCTTCAATATGACCATTCACCAGGCAGCCGGGACGTCACTGGCAGTAATTCTACCCACAGCACTGGTCGGCGCTTATCAACACTACCGCCTCGGACATGTAAACCTTCAAGTTACAATTTTAATTGCGTTAGGCGCGGTGATTGGCGCATATACCGGCGCTTTTACAAATTCTATTTTGCCGGGTCCCGTAATTCGGAAAATATTTGCGCTTCTTTTGCTGGCAACTGCGGTGCGCATGTGGCTGTCCTAAAAACAGTTAACATAATTATTATTATAAGAAGTAAAATAGTTAACGAACAAGTGTTTTTAATTGAATTGACTTATGATATAATTTAGAAAATTGAGTTTCCTTTTGGAGGTTTAATAATGATAAAAAACCTTAGCTCACGTCAAACCGCGATTTTAAATTTTATTCAAAAAACAATCGATGAACGCGGCTACCCTCCCTCTGTTCGCGAGATTGGAGAGGCAGTTGGGCTTAAATCTAGTTCAACTGTTCATACCCATCTTGTTAATCTGCAGAAAAAGGGCTACATTAAAAGAGTCCCCACGAAGCCAAGAGCAATTGAAGTAACAGGCAATAATACTTCAATCGTCCGTGTTCCCATCGTGGGACGGGTTGCCGCCGGAGAACCAGTTCTGGCTGTTGAAAATATTGAAGACACATTTCCTTTGCCTTTAAACTTTTTAAGAACGACAAGTGGCGTTTTTATGTTAAGAGTCCGGGGCGACAGTATGGTTAACGCTGGTATTCTGGACGGCGATTTTGTGATTGTCCGCCAGCAAAGTACTGCGGAGAACGGTAACATTGTGGTTGCCTTGCTGGGTGAAGAGGCAACTGTTAAACGTTTTTATAAGGAAGAAGATGGAATTCGGCTCCAGCCAGAAAATACAGCGCTTGAACCAATTGTCAGCAAGGATGTTATTATTTTAGGTAAAGTAATTGGGGTTCTGAGAAAAATAGAGTAGTAGAGTAAGAGAACTAATTTAAAAGACTACACTACATAGAGAAATGCGATTACCATAAAGAGCGCGATCATAAACCTCAGGATGCTGCCCCCTAAAAACCCTGCAAGTGTACCGATTCCCACGCGAAATGATTCGCCCAGCGAGCGCCGAAAAATAAGGATTTCCGCTGTTACGGCACCGATGAGGGGACCGAATATGATTCCTAGAAGAGGGTTAATAAAAATGCCCAAGAGCCCCCCGAGGATCGCGCCCCACACCCCTGCCCTGCTTGCACCATACCTTTTTGCGCCAAGCCACCCTGCGAGATTATCGATAAAGAATGAGAAAATTGTAATGACCAGTGTCACGATAAGAAAGGCCAAATTGACCCGCTCAAATCCTTCCCAAAAACCGTAAACAAGAAATGCTCCAAAAATCAAAGGAATGCCCGGTAAAAAGGGAAAAAGAGACATAATTGTCCCCATACCCAGGACAACTAACGTAATGATCAAAATCAAGTTGTTCATTTGCTACCTCCCATTAAGTTAAACCCCGGAGGCAAGTCCAAGATTCATTAATTCTTGCGCGGCCCGCAGGAGTCCAAATAAAGTATGGGCGTAAGACAGCCCGCCCTGTACATAGACAATATAAGGAGGGCGAAGTGGTGCGTCTGCTGATAATTCTAAGGATGCCCCCTGAATAAAGGTTCCTGCGGCCATAATAATTTGATCCCGGTAACCGGGCAGAAAACCAGGTTCCGGCACCGCGCGGGAATCAACCGGGGAAGCGGCTTGAATACCCCGGCAAAAAGCTTGAACCCCATCAGGCAGGTTCAGTTTTAAGGCTTGGACGAGATCTGTGCGAGGGGAAGATCCGCCTGTGGTTGG
>DAOURU010000287.1 GCA_030627585.1 Bacillota bacterium | reverse complement strand
TGCTCCTCTTTTTTTCCTTTCACCCTCCCGGATCTACCGCATCTTGCGGGAAGTGCGCCGCGCCCTGGCGCTCAGGCAAAGCTCTTTAATCTCTCGCAGTTTTTTAAAAAAGAGGGGCTTCCTTTCCGGAGGCTTTTTTTGGGGGCAGAACCCTTTCCTGTTCGGGCTTTTCTTAACCCATATTTTAGTGGTTGGAATTTGGACAACGGGGGTGCTTTCGGCCCTTTATGCAGGCGCCCTCCTTCCCAACTTTCGCTCCACCGCAAGCCTTCTTTCAGGGATTGTAAACGGGATTGCTGCAGTGCTGGCGGCTTTTTGGGTGGACCCCGTTGCCGCTGTCATTACTGACCAGGCCCTGCAGGGATTAAGAGAGGAAAAAGAGATTGCGTACCTTTCATTTTGGCTGATTTTAAGCCGTTTGCTGGGCACCTTTTTTGCCCAGGTAATTTTCCTTCCGGCGGCTTACCTCGTCAAATTTGTTACTTTGATCCTAACGTGAACTTCTTCCCCCTGCAGGACGCAATGGGGGTGGCCGGAACCGATACAGCCTTAGAAACGGCTGACATTGCCTTAATGACGGAGTTCATGAAACTTCCTTTTTTAAGAAGGATTTCCCGGCTGGCCACGCAAATCATAAAGAAGCGTCCCAGTCTCCGGTCTTTAGCAGTTGACAGCCGGATAAGTGATTCAGTATAATTATCCCAAAGTATAAGGAGACTAAAGCATATAAAAGATTTTCCTTAATTAAATTTTCCCCTGATTAATCAATTGCAAGATAAGACAAAGACGAGGAACGGGAAGAGTAAGTGCCGGCTCCCCCCAGAGAGGAACCGCCGGCGGCTGAGAGCGGTTCCGGTCAAGCGGTACTGAAAGTGCGCCCGGGAGTTGTGACGCTGAAAACCAGTAGGCGCCAACGGTTCGCCCGTTAGCAGATCTCAAGAGGGGTTATTCTCTGACTGCCCAAGCAGAGTGGAACCGCGGAAGAAATCCTTTCGTCTCTGGGAGGCGCAAAGGATTTTTTCATTTGGGAGTTTTTTAATTTACAAATTGGGAGGGGAAGACGTGGGGCTGTTCCAGCGGATTAAGAAGGATATCCGGGTTATTTTTGAGCGGGATCCGGCGGCAAAAAGCGTTTTCGAGGTTATTTTTTGTTACCCGGGCCTCCATGCCCTTTTATTGCACCGGATTGCCCACTGGCTTTACCAGAAAAACCTGGTGCTGCTTCCTCGCTTAATTTCGCAGTTCAATAGATTCCTGACCGGAATTGAAATCCATCCCGGCGCCCGGATTGGAGAGGGTCTTTTTATCGATCACGGGATGGGTGTCGTGATCGGAGAAACTGCCGAAATCGGAGATAACGTGACAATTTACCAGGGGGTAACGCTGGGGGGAACAGGGAAGGAAAAAGGAAAGCGGCATCCTACAGTCGGCAATAATGTTGTCATCAGTGCCGGGGCAAAGGTATTGGGCTCTCTCGTAGTAGGAGACAACGTGAAAATCGGCGCCGGTTCTGTCGTCCTCAGGAATGTACCGCCCAACTGTACGGTGGTTGGGGTCCCGGGAAAGGTCGTAGTCCGGGAGGGGCGGAAGATCGCCGATATGCAACCTGATGCTGTTGACCTGCAGCACCACCTCCTGCCGGACCCTGTAGGGGAAATGATCCTTTGCCTGCAGCGGAAAATTGGGCGTTTAGAAAACCGGATCGAAGAACTGGAGGCGAAACTATATGACTCTCAGGGTATACAACACGCTCACTAAACAAAAAGAGGATTTTGTTCCTGCTTCGCTGCACCAGGTGAAGATGTACGTGTGCGGCCCCACCGCCTATAACTTTATCCACCTAGGCAATGCCCGCGCCCTTGTGGTTTTTGATACGATCAGGCGCTACCTGGAGTATAAGGGCTACCGCGTTTATTATATCCAGAATTTTACTGATATTGACGATAAAATCATCAACCGGGCCGCTAAAGAAAAAGAAGAACCTCTGGAGCTTGCGAGCCGGTACATAAAAGAGTATTTCCGGGACGCGGATGCCCTCAGGGTTTTACGGGCCGATATCCATCCCATGGCAAGCGAACACGTCACCGATATGATTCAAATGGTGGAAGCTCTTTT
>DAOURU010000066.1 GCA_030627585.1 Bacillota bacterium | reverse complement strand
CACGCTTTATCTCCAATTTGCCGCTTTAACCAGCTCTTTCTTAACGGTTCAAATTCCAAACCGTTATCATTATACATCTTCCCGCATCACCTGTCAACAGCAGTTTTTCACCTGCATCTGCTTACAACCTCCCGTTCCCGCACCGTCAGGGATCTGAGAATATCCGGTTCATTTACACTGCGGTGATTGCACTGCGGTGGTTACAGAAAACGTCGGGCCCCAGCCTGGGCAGGCAGAAGCCTTAATGGATGATGGGACTGAAATCGTTCGGGGATACCTGGAGCGGAGAAAAATCCTTCTGGACGTCTTCCAATCGCTCCCGTTTAAGGATGGCAAGGAATTCTCCCACCAGGCGGGGGTCAAACTGGCTGCCCGTACAGCGCCTCAACTCGGCTGCAGCCTCGGCCCGAGAAAAAGCCGGGCGGTAGGGCCGGTCTGAAGTCATGGCATCGTAGGCATCCGCAATCGCAATAATCCGCGCCCCCAGGGGGATTTGGTCCCGCGCCAGCCCCCGCGGATAACCTGTCCCATCGTAATATTCGTGGTGGTGGAGGATCAAGGGGAACAAATTCTGCATGAAGGTCATTGACTGCAGGATTTCAATTCCGACCTCGGGGTGTTTGCGAACTTCCATAAACTCTTCCCCCGATAGCTTTTCCGGCTTGTTTAAAATCGCTTCGGAAATCCCGATTTTCCCAAGATCGTGAAGCACCGAGGCGTAATAGATCTCGCTTAATTCTTTTGATGTTAAGCCCAGCTCCCGTGCGAGGGCGACGGCATATAAAGCCACCCGTTCCGTGTGCCCGAGCGTTCCTTCATCGCGGGCTTCCAGGACTGCTGCCAGGGAATTAACTGCCGCAAAGTGAAGATAGTTTACTTCTTCTTTTAAGGTTTCAAAATTTTGCAGCGCCCTGGTATAATCTTTCCCTAAAGACTTATGTTGCGCCGCCAGGTTCCGGAATTTATAATACCCCCACCCGAGGATAAAGCACAGGACAAGAAAAATGCCCTGGAACAGGGCATGTATGATTCCCTTGGGAAAAGCGGCACTAACATGATACCCTCCCGCAACAAGGCATCCTAGCCCGGCAAAAATCAAGCTCGTCGCACGCGCTCCCATCATCCCGGTCGCGCAAACCAGGATTGCATAAAAGATAAAAAAAACCTCTTGCCAGGTCTCTGTGGCATAATAGCTAAGACAACTAAGCAACACAAGGATGATCCAAAAGACTAAAAGAACCTGCTTCTGGGACAACCTGAAACGCCTCCAGAAACCTGACAAATTCAGTCCGCCTTGAT
This sequence comes from Bacillota bacterium, assembly GCA_030627585.1. Lineage (GTDB taxonomy): Bacteria > Bacillota > DSM-12270 > Thermacetogeniales > Thermacetogeniaceae > Ch130. The sequence goes on along the minus strand of DAOURU010000066.1, from coordinate 5,243 downwards.
GCGGCAGATTATTTCGTCTTTTCGACATAAAATCCGGTTTATCCTGCCAGGCTGTTAAGAATTCTTTAAGAATTATTTAAAAATTTTGTGAAATTTCTTGGGCATCACCCCATAAACGCTCCAAAGCATAGAACTCCCGGGCCTCCTGGCTGAAAACATGCACCACCACATCCCCGTAGTCCAACAAAACCCACTCTGATTTCGGATTTCCCTGCCGCCGCAAAAACTTGCACCCGAGCTTTTCTAATCGTTCTTGAACCTCCTGGGCAATCGTCGAAATCTGCGGCACGCTCCTCCCGCTGCAGATTACAAAATAATCGGCAACCGGAAAAAGACCTCGCAGGTCGAGAACACGAATATCGGTCGCTTTCTTCTCCACAGCGGCACGTGCCGCACAAATGGCCACTTCCCGGCCGTCAAGCAAAACCTTTTTCCTCCTCTCAGTCTAGAAATTACCTCTCCTTAAATCGCTGCAAATTCTTGTTTCCGTACTTTCCTTGAGGAAAAAATTCCACGCCGCAATCGTTTGCGGGTGGATTACTTTTTTCCTCTCCAAACAGTAACAGATTGAAAAAGCAAAACCCCACAGAAGCGCCTCTTCGAGATCCTTCCGGGCAAGCTTCCGCAGGTAATCAACACCAGGAAAGTTCCTCCCTTCGGCTGTTAAATCGGCAACATAAATGATTTTCTCCAAAAAACCCATGCCGGGAGCTCCCAGGGTATGGTGTGCAATCGCACGCAAAATCCGGGTGTTTTCAATCCCCAACTCTTCCCGGACCAGCTCCGCCCCCACAGGGCCGTGGAGCAAAACCGGAACAGAACATTCAATCTCGTTTTTGATTAATCCCCGCTCCTCACCAAGACGCAGAAGTTCGGTTTCGGAAAGATCCCTGGCGTAGTCATGCAGCAGCCCGGCCAGCTCAGCCTCCGGGCGAGATCCCCCGTTTCTTTCCGCAAGCTCTCCGGCGCAGGCGCGGACGGCACAAACATGCTGAAACCTGCCCGGCGTCAAACGCTTGCGGACTAGCGTTTCATATTTCTGATAAAGTTCTGATTCCATTTAACCCTGTTCCAGATGGAAGTTCCCTTCCTCGCGCGGCCGTGCTTCATTAACCGTTAAAATTCGCCCTTGAAACTCGATCCCGTTGAGAGCTTCGACCATTTTTCCGGCGTCTTCGTCTCTTACTTCCACAAAACCGAAACCGCGTGACCGCCCCGTGTTCCGGTCAACAATAATGCGGCTGTTCAGGACCTCTCCATAGTTGCTGAAAAAACCGGACAGCTCCTCAGCCTTCGTCTTCCAGGGAAGATTTCCCACATATAGAGTTCGAACCAAAGTCTCGTCACCCCTAAAATTTAATCCCTAAGGTAGTATGTGGTGGTGAGAAACGGAATATACCACCAAAAACAGCCTCATCCCACGAACCGCCCTCTCAAGCTATTCTCGATAAAGCCCGTTTTGAAGAATATAAAATTCCACCGGTTCGGGCACCAGGTATTTGAGAGAACGTCCCGCTTTTGCCCGGTGCCGGAGATTGCTTGAAGAAATGTTGAGCATGGGAATTTCGAGCACAGAAACCGCGCCCTGAAAAAATTCCCCCAGCAGGCTGTTTAACTGCCGGAGGTCGTAGCCGGGTCTTGTCGCAGCAATGAACCGGCACATGGCAAGCAGTTCTTCAGGTCGCTTCCATGTTAAAATCTCCAGGATGGCATCGGCTCCGGTAATAAAAAACAGTTCGGCACTCTTGTAGCGCTGGCGAAACTCGCGCACCGTATCAATCGTATAAGTAACTCCACCCCGGTCGTATTCCAGGCGCGAAACTTCAAAATAAGGATTCGAAACGACAGCGAGCAGCACCATCAAATACCGGTGCCAGAAATCCGTAACCATCCCGGCTTCCTTATGGGGAGGGTGGCCCGAGGGAACAAAGATTACACGCTGGAGCTGATATTTCTCCCTGGCGGCTTCAGCCGTTACCAGATGACCGTAATGAATGGGATCAAATGTTCCGCCCATAATCCCGATTCGCTCGCCGTTCATGAAGCATACTCCTGTTCTTGGACTGATTTCGTATTCACCCCTCAAGATTCCTGGGGCTGCTCGTGGGGCTGCTTATCTACTTCGCTTACGGCATTCACCACAGCACCGCGGCCGGAGCAAGGCAAGAAACGCTTGTGCCTCAACCCGCGGCAAAGCCCGGGGGGAAAGAAGATACTAGGTCCGAATCTGACCATCCCCAAAGATAATGTACTTGGTCGAAGTCAACTCCTCCAAACCCATCGGACCCCGCGCGTGGAGCTTCTGGGTGCTGATTCCGATTTCAGCCCCCAGCCCGAACTGGTGGCCGTCGGTAAAGCGGCTTGAGGCGTTTACAAAGACAGCGGCGGCGTCTACCCTTTGCAAAAACAGCCGCGCCTTTTGGTAACTGTTTGTAATGATCACTTCGGTATGCTTCGTGCCGTAGGTGTTGATATGATCAATCGCTTCTTCCAAATCACCTACAACTTTAACCGCAAGGATCAAATCAAGGTACTCCGTCCTCCAGTCGCCTTCCGTGGCAGGTTTACAGTCGGGCAGGACTTCCCGCGTCCGGGAGCAGCCTCTCAATTCCACACCCTTCGCACGCAGGGCCTCGGCAGCCACCGGCAAAAAGGCAGGCGCCGCATTCTCGTGCACAAGCAGCGTTTCCATAGCATTGCAAACACCAGGGCGCTGTGTTTTCGCATTCACGACGATGCGCCGCGCCATTTTTAAATCAGCATCTTCTTCTACATAAACGTGGCAATTGCCAACCCCGGTCTCCAAAACCGGTACTGTTGCGTTCTGGACCACCGCCTGAATCAGCCCGGCGCCGCCCCGGGGAATGAGGACATCAATGTAGGCATTCATTTTCATCATTAAATTTGCGGCTTCGCGGTCTGTGGTTTCGACAAGCTGAATTGCCCCCGCGGGAATTCCGGCATTGGTCGCAGCAGCGCTGATGACCTGGGTAATAGCGCGGTTGGAGTTAAAGGCCTCGGAACCGCCCCGCAAAATCACGGCATTTCCTGCCTTGAGGCAGAGACCCGCCGCGTCTACGGTGACATTCGGGCGGGCTTCGTAAATAATCCCGATTACCCCCAGCGGGACGCGGATTTTCCCGATCTGGAGGCCGTTGGGCCTTGTCCACATTCTGGTTACCTCTCCTACCGGATCGGGGAGGGCGATCAAAGCGCGTAAGCCCTCGGCCATCTCCCGGATCCGGTCCGGGGTCAGCAACAGCCTGTCCAGCAGGGCATTGCTGAGCCCTTTGGCCCGCCCCGCTTCCATATCCACTTCATTGGCAGCCAGGATCATTTCCCGCCGTTCTTCCAAACTCTTAGCCATCGCCTGAAGAGCATCGTTTTTCGTCTTTGTGGAAACCCCGGCAAGCTTGTAGGATGCCTCCTTCGCTCTTTGCCCTATTGCTTCTAACTCTGTTTGATACATAGAATTCCTCCTACCCCCTCTATTTCCTTAATTTTTAGATGTAGCACCACACCCCGTGATAACGGTGAGGTTATCACGGTGAATTACCTCGTCGTAGTCTTTATATCCCAATATTGCCTTGATCTCCCAGGTGCCGCGTCCTTTAATTAAATTCAGTGCTTCGGAAGAATAATTGCTGATTCCCCTGGCAATCTCTTTCCCTCCGGGGTTGATCACGCTCACGACAGCGCCTGCTTCAAAGGATGCTTCTACCTTCGTAATTCCCCTGGACAAGAGGCTTTTTCCTTTTTTAATCAGGGCATTTGCCGCCCCCAGGTCGACATGCACTCTTCCCTGAACGGAGGAGCCAAAAGCAATCCAGCGCTTCCGCGCCTGCAGCCGGTCTGCGCGGGGCACAAAAAAAGTCCCCACTTCTTCCCCGGCGAGAATCCGCGCCAGCACCCTGGCATGCATTCCACTCCCAATGACCAGAGGGATCCCCGCACCCATGGCGATTTTTGCCGCCTGGATTTTTGTTTCCATCCCGCCTGTGGCGAAGGCTGAACCTTTCCCTCCCGCGAGGTTCTCGATTTCCGGGGTAATTTCAGCAATCTCGGGAATTAACTCTCCCGACTCATCTTTATGGGGATCGGCTGTATAAAATCCCTCGAGATCTGTCAAAAAGACCAGTAAATCAGCATTAATAAGACACGCGACCAGAGCCGCCAGCGTATCGTTGTCGCCAAAGCGGATTTCTTCTACAGCGATTGTGTCATTTTCATTGACGATAGGAATAACGCGGTGACGGAGAAGCGTCTGGAACGTATGCCGTGCGTTGAGGTATCTCTCCCGGATCTTAATGTCGTCCCTCGTTAAAAGCACCTGCGCCACGAGAATCCCTTGAGGAGAAAAAAAACTTTCGTAGAGATGCATTAAAATTCCCTGGCCTACGGCGGCAGCAGCCTGTTTCTCCGGAAGCGTTTGGGGCACCTCCGTGAGGCCCAACCTTCCCATTCCCGCACCGATCGCGCCTGAACTGACTAAAACAAGCTCGCGGTCTTCCTGCCATAAATAGGCTAAATCGTTGACGATGTTTTCCATTCTTTTAAGATTAAGGTGCCCCTTTTTATTACAAAGGAGCCTCGTACCAATCTTTACCACGACCCGCCGCGCCCGCGGTAAGATCTCACGCCTTGAAGTGCTCATTTCACGCTGCGAATCCTCCTGCCTTTTTGTGAATCCAACCGTTAAGGCAACTCGATTCTCTTCTTCTCTCCCTGCCGGTACAAAATCAAATTATGGCCGATGATCTGAACAATTTCGGCGCCAGTTTTTTCTTTGAGAAACCGGGCAACGCTCCTGGCATCCTCGGAAGATTGAGAAAGAACGCGGAGCTTGATGAGCTCACGCGCTTTTAAAGCCTCATCTACCTGGTGAACTAAATTTTCGCTCACACCGCCTTTCCCAACCTGGAAAAGCGGATCAAGGCTCGTTGCAAAAGCCCGGAGCAACCTTTTTTGTTTTCCCGTAAGCATCTTCACCCCTCACTTCACCGCTCCAAAAACTGGCTACCCTATTTTTTCTTCCCGGCTCCGGCGGCGCCGCGACTCATAATGCGGATTTCCCTTTTTCCACCCCCGCTCCCTCTTTTCCCGTTCTCTGACAGGTTGGTTCTCCCTGATTACAAATTCGTTGCGCGCCGTACAGTAATAGGTTGCTGTTCCCTGCCGGCAATTCCCGCAGTCGAGGCATTCGACCATAAATTCTCCTGCTGACCTCCTAAACAGGTATTTTT
>DAOURU010000183.1 GCA_030627585.1 Bacillota bacterium | reverse complement strand
GAAAGGCGCCCATGCTCGCTGCAAGCCCTATACAAATCGTGGAAACATCGCACTTAACGTACTGCATTGTATCATATATTGCCATTCCTGCCGTAATTGAACCACCGGGACAGTTGATGTACAGGTAAATGTCCTTCTCCGGGTCTTCTGCTTCAAGAAAGAGCATTTGAGCAATTACAAGGTTAGAAATATGATCGTCGATGGGTGTCCCCAAAAAAATAATCCTGTCCTTCAGCAACCGGGAATAGATATCGTACGCTCTTTCTCCCCGGTTGGTTTGTTCAACGACAACAGGAACCAAATATTGAGAGGTAAGCATCAATCCACCTGCTTTCTAATTCATCAAAAATTTTTCATTTTTTCATTAAGAATTTCGCATCAAAAATTTCGTATCGATTTTGTATCGAGGGAATTACTTTACTACCTAAAACTATACCAAATTTCAACCTCGGGTAAAAGGGGCCGCCAAGCGATTTCTTTGCCCGCGGCCCTTTTTGTCAAATCAAGCTCTATTAAATCCCTCTCGCTCTCCGCGTCCCCTTATTCTTCGTTCTTCTGCTCCTGCTCCTCATCATCCCCGCTTCGCAAAGCTTTCTCCCCTGCCTGGGAATCCGCCTGGTCTTCGGGAACTTGAGGCTGGGGTTGTTCTTCCTTTCCAGTTTCTGTTTCCGGTTCAGCTTTATTTTCCGGCTGCCCGACCAGCACCAGTGCATGCTCGGTTAAAAACTTTTGCACTTTTTCGAGCAGCACGCTCTCCCTCAAGGAACCGAGCCTGTCTTTTTCTTCCAGGTTCTTCCGCAGTTCGTTGTAATCCATGCGGTACTGTGCTGCCAAATCTTTAATCTCCTCTTCCAGTTCTTCCGGCGTTACTTTTAAGCCTTCGGCCTTTGCAATCGCTCCCAGCACAAGATCTTCTTTTACAGCTTTCCTCGCCCTGGCCTCAAAATCCGCCTGCAAACTTTCAAAATCTTTATTGGCCAACTGGAGGTACCGGTCGAGGGCCATCTGCCGGAGGGCAAGCCGCTGCAGAAACTGGGTATACTCCCTTTCTGCCTGCCGCTTCACTAAAACCTCGGGGATCTCTACTTCTGCCTGATCAACCGCCTTTTCTACAACACGCTGGGTAAAGATGCGCTTGGCATTAAGATGTCCCATCTCTTCCAGTTTATTCCGGAGTTGCTCTTTTAATTCTGCAAGGGTTGAACATTCGCTGACATCGCGCGCAAACTCATCATCAAGCGGACTTAACTCTTTGCGTTTAACTGCAACTACTTTTACTTTAAAAAGGGCTTCCTTCCCGGCAAGTTCGGGGACATTGAAAAGTGAAGGCAAATTTAAGGTAAATTCTTTTTCCTCCCCTGCTTTTGCACCGAGCAGGTGGGCTTCAAAACCAGGAATAAATTTTCCCGCAGCAACAACCTCGACAGCCTGCTCCTCGCCACTAAGGCGCGGTTCCGGTTTTCCGTCCACGGCTGCCTCGTAGTTAATAACTGCGACGTCCCCATCATCTACGGCATAATTCCCGCCTGCATCAACCAGCCGCGCGTAGCGCTGCTGAAGCATCTTTAAGTGCGCCTCAACTTCGTCGTCTTCCACCTTCACTTCAGGCATTACGGCAGCTAAACCCTTATACTGTCCCAGCTTGACTTCCGGCAGAACTTCAACCGTCGCCTTAAAGATTAAGGGCTGTCCCGCCTCCATCTGAACAAGATCAATTTTCGGCTGGTCTATCGGGTCGATGGCGGTTTCTTGAACTGCTTCTTGATAGGCCCGGGGGAGAAGCATTTCAAGAGCTTCTTCATAAAGCACCTGTCTGCCGAGCCGAGCCTCCAAAATCGGGCGCGGTACGCGCCCTTTCCGAAAACCGGGAATATTGACCTTCTTTACTACCTTGCGGTAGGCCTTCTGCAAGGCCTCCTCGACATGGTCCGCTTCTACTTCTACATGAAGAGATACCTGGTTTTTCTCTAGCCTTTCCAGAGTTGCACGCATTTATGCTCCCCCTAAATATATACTTAAATATTTTAGATTATCCTTGGCCAAATATTTTCGTGATAACTTAAACTTAGGCAACCGCCATCCTCCATGGACCCGTATTTGCTGTATCCCTGATTTTCGTATTTCTTATGAGACCTTTATGCCGCTCATGCAGCACCATCAGAAGAACGAAAATAAAGGGTATCCCTGCGCTCGCAAGAATGACCTGGATCTCACATTTTTTTAGGACAGCTTCTTATCTATAAAACTGGTGCATTAAATATTAAAACTGGTGCGGGAGAAGGGACTCGAACCCTTACGGTTGCCCACCGGATCCTAAGTCCGACGCGTCTGCCAATTCCGCCACTCCCGCAGTTCACGATGCAATAATAGCATTCGATACTTGTTTTCGTCAAGAGATTAAAGGAGGAGAATTTTTCTTTTAGCAGTCTTTCCTAAAGTTTCAGGAAAATTTTCAGTCTGATCAGATTTTATGAATGATAAAACCAAATCGGGTCAAATTAAAAATAACAAACAAAAACCTATCCTGATTTTCTTAGCCGTTTTTAAGGAGGGATACACTTGACTGCAAAATTGATTGCTTTACTGCTTCTTCTCTTCTTAGGGAGTACAGTTCTCTATATTCTTTATACTAATGTAATCATCCCGCTTCGGAAACCCCCCTCCTAAAAAATCGCTCACGAACTGCTTCAGCAGCAAATCGCAAGGCCTCTTATTTCATCTTTTTCTTCCACCGCAGGACGTGGCGGTAACTGGCACCCTGCTTTATTGCAAGGCAGCAATTGCACTAACGATTCGAATGCTTGAGAAGGGCGAAGCCTTTGGGTGTTAACCTCAAGGAAGCTGGGTAAATGTTCATAATTTTCATCATTATAACAGCTTTTCTCCAAAACAACAATAGGCAGGCAGCGCAACGCGTACTGGAGCAAGCTGGTCGCTTTTTCCTAATCCACTTTTTTAAAAATTTCCTGGCAATTTGAAGGAATTTTTTCCTTCCGCAGAGAATCTTAGATCTAACGAAAGTGAAAAGGTGGTAAACCCGAAAGTGTCAGCACCCCGTTGGCGGGGGCAAAAACTTTTCTTTTTGTGCGCCTTTCTGGTGACGATCACCTTCACTACAGCTTCTGCCCCGGCAGTTCTCAACTCCTCCCCCCAGAAGGAGATTGTCTCTGCCCTCAATAAGGTGAAAGCAACCGCGGGAATAACCCCATACGGGGGCCAGCAGCAAGTTGATGTTGGAGCAGCCTCTGAAAGTTCCGATACTGGTGAAAATTTGGTCGCAGTATGCAGCTTCTTTGCCTTTGGAGAACTCGGTTTCCTGCCTGAAGAAGTCTACTTCCTCACAGGAAAGATAGGTGACGGTGCCGGCAGCATTTACATCTACCAGTTCAGCTCCGAGGATGAGGCTGCTACCGCCTTCCAGCGAAGCTCTGCCAGTGCCTTGTCAAGCCTGCCTACCTCCTGACGCGTCTCCTTCTGAGCCGCAACAAATTCAGCTAGGCAAAACTGCACCCCTGCCAAAAATATTATACCATTTCCCGGCACACCAGTACCCAGAAAACTTCTATTTTTGCCCAGGCGTTTCTCCCCGACTATGAAAAAGATCGCTTAAAAAAAAGAAAACCGTACGCTTCGCACGGTTGTCGGCTTTTTCTTGGTGGGCCAT
>DAOURU010000274.1 GCA_030627585.1 Bacillota bacterium | reverse complement strand
TGCAAAATGCCCCATTTGGGACATTATTCCTGATATTGTAACAAAAACACCCGCGATTTCCGGGATAACTTTTTTGGAGAGAGCTTCTTTGGAAAGAGACGTGATTCTATACCCTTAGCCCATATTTCGCAGGTCCCTAACTTTGTATTACTAGAACCATAAAGCATGGTAATTTCTTTAAGAAAAGGCAAATAGTTCTAATATTCTGAAAAGGTACAACTCCCACCGATGTCGAAGATATATAGAAAGCTTAAAGCATCGGGGGAACAAACATGGGTCGCAACAAGTACCGGGGAGGTGGCTTTCGCCCCTTTAAACCCGGTTTCAACCCGAAACCACAAAAAGTATTCCGCTTCAAGGTGGAAAAGATTTTAGGTTCACTATATCTGACCAAGCCTTTGCTGGAAAGGATGAACATAAAAGCGATCATTGACAGCATTGTTCCTGAGCGCAAAGAAAACGGTCAGATTGTAACGACCGGCCAGGTGGCAGAAGTCCTGGTAGCCAACCGTCTCCATCACCCTTTGCCGATGAAGGATATTGAAGATTGGGCAGAGCTTTGCGGTATCGAGGAGCTCTACGGGGTAAAGCCGGAAAATCTAAACGACGATCGGCTGGGCAGGGCTTTGGAAGACCTGGACGGGTATTTTGAAGAGATTGAAACAAAACTTGCCCTGCATGTGGTCCGGGAATTCGGGTTGTCGCCAGAAGAGATACTCTGGGATACCACCTCCATTTACTTTGAGGGCGACTATGACTCCTCGGAGCTGATCCGGTTCGGTTACGGGGAGAGACCGGACCTTAAACAGGTTAAGATGGCGCTGAACGTAGAAAAAGAGTCCGGGATTCCCCTGCGGGCCGATCTTTTAAACGGGAACTTAAACGACGCCTCGATTGTAGTGGAAAACCTTAAAAAACTGCGCTCTGCTCTAAAGAAAGAAGACCTTTTATTTACCGGCGACAATGCCATGGGCACCATCCCGAACTGCCTCATGCTGAACCACAATAACATCCGCTTTATTGCGCCGAGTCCTGCTGCAAGTCTTTTTGAGCAGGCGATAGGTTCGGTCGATGAAGAAGAGCTTAACCGCCTGGTTTTCCCCGATAAGGACGGCACACCAAAGTTCAAGGTTACAGAGCGCGGGGTTTTCATTGACCTGCCAGACCAACAGAAAACGGCAGAGCTAAAAGGAATAAAACCTTTCTGGGCCCGCTGCCTGATTATCTGGAGCAAAAGCAAAGCCAAGCTGGAAAAGGAAAAACGGAACAAGTATATCCGTGATGTCAAAGAGCGGCTGGAAGATATTACTTTGAACAAGCTGAACAAAAGACGCTACAAAGATAAAGAATATGCCCAAAAACAAGTCGATAACTGTTTTCAGGGGCCGAAGCACTACCTGCGCAAAGTGTTTGGCAACCCTACCGTGGAAGAAAAAGACGGACGCCTTGAGCTCGCTTATGCCATAAACGAAACGCTACTAACACAGCTAGAAAAAAGAGATGGCCTTTACCCGGTGGTTACCAATGTTTACGACCAGGAATATACCACCGAAGAGCTGTTTTTAAGGACCCGCCGAAAATACAGCGTAGAACAGCCGATGAGGTACCTGAAATCAAAGATCAAGATCAGGCCGGTATTTCTGCATATCGAAGAGCGGATAAGGGGCCTGGCCCTGGTGACATTTATCGCTCTTATGGCTTACTGTATCCTGGAGCACTTGGCCAAAGAAAACGTAAGCCCAAAGGCGACTACGCACCAGCTCATGAAAGAGTTTGCCGGCATCATCTTCTCGGAAGGAGAGATGCTCGATGGTACTTGCTTTCGAACGGTCGGCAATGTCAAAGAACGCCACATTATGTTGATCAACAAACTCGGTCTTGCTGTAGGCAGCTACGCCAACCTCTCTGAAGTACAGCTGGAGTGAATGGTAAATTATGTCACGAACCCTTAGATAATACAATGTCCCTTACCTGCGAAATATGGACTTAGATGTTTGGTCAATATCTAATTACGACGAGGTATACGGATGTCCTTCTATTTTAGCTGTTTTTTACCAACGGAAATGGAGATGAACCATAATTATTAACTTTTTTATTAAGGGGTAAGTGAGTTGCAGGATATATGTAACAGGTTGTTTGATTTGGCCCGGCCGTATTTGACTGTGAGAGAAAATCAAAAGCATACGGAAATCTGCTATAATTTTGCCCTGAAGTTGCTGGAACGTC
>DAOURU010000234.1 GCA_030627585.1 Bacillota bacterium | reverse complement strand
CAAAATGAAGGGAAAGTGTTTCCTAAAATTTACCCTTGACATATTACCCTAGCACTTGCTAGAGATATTTTGTTAGAATTAAAATTTCTATAAGCTTTTAAAAATTTTTCCGTTGGGCATCACCTCTTATTATCAATATATTGTAACTACTCAGCCACCCCACTGGATTGAAAAATAATGCTGGACTCTGCACTGTTTTTCATGTAAAATGAAAACATGAAAGCAGAAGTAGGATTCCGGGTAACACAAATAACCGAAAATCATGTGCAGGCCGTTAGACAGCTAATCGCCGACAACCCCTCATGGAGCCGCAGAAGACTGTCAATGGAACTCTGCCGGCTCTGGAACTGGTATTCTCCCGTTGGGCAAATGAAAGATATGGCCTGCCGAGACCTCCTGCTTAAGTTAGAGCGGCAAGGGCAGATCGTCCTGCCCCGTAAATCTGCTGGTGCTAAGCAGGGCGGGAACAGAACATCAATCACCCAGGTACCTCACTCCACGGCTGTCATCACCGGCAAATTAAAAGACCTGCTGCCCTTACGGGTAGAAGTAGTCGAGAGCAGACACCCATCTTGGCAACTGTTCAAGTACCTGCTCTTTCGATACCACTACCTGGGCTTCAGCGGCACGGTAGGCGAGAACATGAAGTATCTGGTGTATGACCGGCTGAGTCGGCCGCTTGCCTGCCTGCTGTTCGGCTCCGCCGCCTGGAGCTGTAAAGCCCGGGATGATTTTATCGGCTGGGACAAAAAGACCCGCATCAATCATCTGCCCTATATCACCAACAACACCCGGTTTTTGGTCCTGCCCTGGGTGAGAGTTCCCCACCTGGCCAGCCATGTCCTGGGGCTTATCTCCCGGCGCATCCTGGGAGACTGGCAGGAGAAGTACGGCCATGGCCTGCTCTGGCTGGAAACCTTCGTGGAGATAGACAGGTTCCTGGGAACCTGCTACAAGGCCGCCAACTGGCGCTACGTTGGCCTGACCAAGGGCCGCAGCCGCAACGACCGCTGCCACAATCTCAAAGTTCCAGTCAAAGCCGTTTACCTGTATCCCCTGGCAAAACGCCTGCCTGGGGGTGATCTCCGCTGACACGGGAAGAGATCCTGGCCGTTTACAGTGAGGGGCCCGAAGCAGTGGTTGCCTTGGTGGAGGGCCTAATCGCAAGCTTCCAGCTCCAAGTCGCCGTCCTTGAAGCAAGGGTCAAACAACTGGAAAACCAACTCAATCAAAACAGCAGGAACTCTAGCAAGCCCCCTTCCAGCGATGGCTTTAAGAGGAAAACCAAAAGCCTCAGAGGAAAGAGCGGCAAGAAAAGCGGCGGGCAAAAGGGGCATCCCGGCCATACCCTGAAGATGGTAGACAGTCCCGACCAGGTGCAAATTTACACGGTGGATCAGTGCCGGGAATGCGGCGCCCACCTTGCCGGTCAAGCCGTGGATAACTACGAAAGACGCCAGGTGTTTGACATACCGCCGCTGAAGCTTTTGGTCACCGAGCACCGGGCGGAAATGAAGACCTGCCAGGTCTGCGGTACTTGCAACAAGGCCTCTTTTCCCGAGAGAGTGACCCAGCCGGTGCAGTACGGCCCCGAGGTCCAGGCCTTAGCTGTCTATCTCAATCAGTACCAACTCCTTCCCTACGACCGGATCAGGAAACTGTTTGCGGACCTCTTCGGACAACCGATCAGCGAGGGTACCCTGCTTGCCACAAACCAGGCTTGCAGTAAGGCCCTGGCCGACACCGAGCAGGAGATCAAGCAGGGACTTTTAAACTCTCCGGTCATTCACTGCGACGAGACCGGCTCCCGGGTGGGAGGGAAAACCTACTGGCTGCACACGGCCAGCACGTCAGACCTGACCTATTACAGCATCCAACCCAAGCGTGGCTCTGACGCCATGGACGAGATGGGGATCTTGCCTGTTTACAAGGGAATCGCCAAACACGACTTTTGGAAAGCCTACTTGAAATACTCCTGTGACCATTCCCTCTGCAATGCCCATCACCTGCGGGAGCTGACCGCTATCGTTGAAAACGAGAACCAGGCCTGGGCGCAGCAGATGAAAGATCTGCTCCTGGATATCAAGGCGGCGGTGGATAAACAAAAGGAGAACTCTAAAACGCATCTGGAACTGAAGCAGCTTATGGATTTCGAGTCACGCTACAGCCACATCATCGCCCTCGGGTACGAGGAAAACCCCTCAGTAATCGAGGAAAAACCTAAAGGCAAGCGGGGCAGACCTAAAAAGACCAAAGCCAGGAACCTGGTGGAAAGACTGGATCAGCACCGCCAGGAGACGCTAAACTTCATGTACGATTTTCGCATCCCCTTCGATAACAACCAGGCAGAACGCGATATTCGCATGACCAAGGTTCAGCAAAAGATCTCTGGTGGTTTTCGTACCTTGCAGGGTGCCCAGACCTTCTGCCGGATCAGGGGCTACATCTCTACTGTTAAGAAAAATTCTGTCCCGGTATTGGGGGCAATTCGTGATGCCCTCCTTGGAATGCCTTTTGCTCCTGGTGATATCTGATCTCTAACTATCACTCTCTAACTACTACGTTGATGGCCTGAGTAGTTACCTTATTACTATCACTACAGCGAAACTTCTAACCACATAAATTTCTTACTGTTTGACGAAATTTTATCTGGACAATTTCGCCTGTTTATGTTATCCTCTCCATGAGAGGAGCCATTCGGGGGATTTGATTTCGTTAACTCATTGGCAAAAATGAATTCCGAT
>DAOURU010000258.1 GCA_030627585.1 Bacillota bacterium | reverse complement strand
GGTTACCGATCAGCCGGAGCGCTTTGTCGCCGGAGAAATCATCCGCGAGAAGGTCCTGATGCTGACCAGGGAAGAGGTTCCCCATTCGGTGGCAGTGGTGGTTGAAGAGATGCAGCCCCGGCACAACCAGGTTCTTTATCTCGCTGCCGTGATTTTCGCGGAACGGGATTCGCAAAAGGCGATTTTGATTGGAAAAGGGGGACAGATGCTCAAGGAGATCGGGCGGCTCGCCCGCCTGGAACTGGAGGCGATCTTCGGGAACCAGGTTTACCTCGATCTTTGGGTGAAGGTAAAGAAGGGGTGGCGGGATGATGAAGCGATGCTCCGATCTTTAGGATACGAGAGAACCTTTTAGCTTGACAGGCGCGGCAGGAACTGGTAGGTTAATAAAGGGATAAAAACCCCGATGAGGGGTTTATTTTGTGGAGGTGCCTTCGATTGGATTCAGATCCTAGAGAACGCCCAGGATAAGGCCGGGGCGCCGCATCTTGTGCCTGGTTGGTGCCCCGGCGGGAAAGGAGCGCTCGACCATGGCCCAAAGAGGCGTCAAAGAAAAAAAAGATTTAAACGGAATTGCGAATCTGGTCAAACAATACCTCAAACAGGAAAACCGGCACGGGATCACCCTCTTATTGAATGAAATCCAGGCCGCCGATCTTGCAGAAGTTCTCGCAGAACTTAAACCCGAAGAGCGCGTCCGGGTTTTTGCGGCCCTCGACAACGAAAAGGCCGCAGCGGTCCTCAAGGAACTTGACCCCTGCCTGGTCTTCCCCCTTCTTCAGACCATAGGCGCAGAACGTGCTGCCGATATCTTTGAAGAGATGTCCTCGGACGACGCCGCGGACCTCCTGGGTGAGCTTACCGAAACCGAAAAGAAAAGGTTTCTCACCATGATGGAGGTTGAAGATGCCGCCGATGTAGAGGAGCTTCTGGTTTACCCGGAGGATACCGCCGGCGGGATCATGACAACGGAATACGTGGCGATCAGGCAGGACATCACGGTGGGACGCGCCATTGAAGTGCTCCGGGAAACCGCCCCTGATGCGGAGACAATTTACTACGTCTACGTCATCAACGAGCGGGGGCAGTTGGTCGGGGTTATTTCTTTGCGGGAGTTGATTGTTGCCAACCCTGAGACGCTTATCGAGCAGATCATGCACCGCAAAGTAATCTCCGTAAGCGTCCTTGCCGACCAGGAAGAAGTTGCCCGCGTCATTTCCAAATATGACTTCTTAGCTATTCCTGTCGTGGATTTAGACCAGGTCCTGGTCGGAATTGTCACTGTTGACGACGTAATTGACGTTCTTGAGGAAGAAGCCACCGAGGACATTTACAAACTGGCGAGCAGCGGCGAACCCGAGGATTTGGAAATGGCCGCTCCCTTCTGGCGGAGGGCGAAGCTTCGCCTCCCCTGGCTCCTTGTGCTTCTCTTTGGTCAACTCCTCGCAAGCAGGGTGATTGACCACTTTACACATCTGCTCCGGGTGGCGACGGTGCTTGCTGTCTTCATTACTGTTATGGCAGGCCAGGCCGGAAATGCGGCAACCCAGTCACTTGCAATCGTAGTCCGCGGTCTCGCTACCGGAAATGTTGACAAAAAGAAGATTTTTTTCGTAGTTTTGCGCGAGGCGAAGGTCGGCATCGCTGTCGGCGTGATCTGTGGAGTTGTCCTGGCGGCAGTCAGTTACCTGTGGGTGAACAACGCTGCCCTTGCAATCACCCTGGGTTCGGCGCTCTCGATTAATATCTTCGTAGGTGTCATTCTCGGCACATTTGTTCCGCTGGTAATTGATCGGATTGGACTGGACCCCGCCCTGGCCTCGGGGCCTTTCATTACCACTCTCACTGATATCGTAAGCATGGCCGTTTACTTCAGCCTCGCGGTCTACATCTTCGGTCTGCTGGCTCCCTGAAGAATACCTGAAATGAATAACATTTCAAATCCGCTCTGCGCGGCGGCCGGCTTCAATTAACAGGCCGAACATGCCCCCGGGAGGCTTTCAAAACACCTCTTTCAAATACCTGCTGCGAAGGTTTTTGAAGTGGAGCGCGGCCTAATAAGGCCGCGCTCCACTATCTCTTCTGAATTCTCAAGAAGACAAGATCCCCTCCAAGGGTTTAACGTTTCTCCGGGGAAACTCTTGGACCTGTAAGCACAGTGGGAAAGATTTTTTGCAGGGCCCTGTTGGCACCAAATTTGCATATTTTTCTTTATAGACCTTCATGCCGCTCATGTGGCACCATCAGAAGTATGAAAATAAAGGGTTATCCTTGCAGGCGAAGTGACCTTACGGAGGTTGTTATCTCGCCCTTGACGAGGAGCAGCTAACGGCAGCCGAATCGAAACAGGAAGTTGAGATAGG
>DAOURU010000199.1 GCA_030627585.1 Bacillota bacterium | reverse complement strand
TGGAATGGCACGTGAATGTGTTAAAACAAAGGATAAAGGGGGATGAATCATGACCGGTAAAAGTTTTGAGATTTTTCCCTATGTAGGGTTGGCCCTTGATCCCATTCACGTGGGTACGGGGGGAAGCCGACTGGGCCGGGTGGACAACACCATCGTGCGGGATCCAGTCACCCGGATACCGAAAATTCCCGGATCGAGCCTGGCCGGAGTGATGCGGGCTTATACCGCCATGGCCGAGGGGAAATACCCGGGCTGTGCCGGCCTAGGACAGCCGGGGCCTGGTGGCACAGGCGGACACTGCGGCCAACTCGACTGCTCGGTTTGCACCGTGTTTGGCTTTGCTAAGGGCAAGGACTCAGGGGGCGGTTTTGCCGGTCTGGCCGCCTTCAGCGATATGCACGTATTGCTCTTTCCCGTTGCTTCGCAGCTCGGTCCCCGATGGCTGACATGCCCTATGTCGTTGCGACAAGCTGGCGGCAGAGGAGTAACCCATGTTGACGACCTGCCGGAGCAAGATGCCTTTTATTGCCGAAGCGAGGGACAAGCTCCCCAGTCATTGAATCTCGGCTGGCTTCACCTGCCGGTAAAAACCGATTGGAATAAATTAGAAAGTATCTCTCAGGAACTGGAAAGACTTGGCGTTCCCTCATACATCACCGACCGCTTGGGAATAGTCTCGGACAAGCTTTTCAGCCACATTGTAAACAGCAATCTGGAGGTATGCACTTCTGTGGCTATCAACCCGGCTACCGGTGCGGCCGAGGAAAAAGCCCTGTTTACCTATGAAGCTATCCCACGGGGAACGGTACTCATCTGGGAAGTTACCTGCCGGAATCCCAAACACTTCAAAATTAATAAGCAAGATATAGTTGCTGTCACCACTCCCTGCGACGTTCGGGGTATAGTTGCCAATGCTGATAGCTATCTTGAGCATCTGGGCATCGGCGGTATGGGATCCCGGGGCATGGGAAGGCTTCGCGTATTAAAAGCACAAGATTCTTGCGAGACAGGCGAGACGGGAAAGGAGGCATCGTGATGGGCGGACCAAGTTTTGAAAACCTGGACCTTGCCTGTGCTAAAGCAGGAAAAGGTATTGTGGATAAGTTATCGGAAGACAGCAAAGCTGGCCCCAAGTTGTTTAAAGAAATCGAAAACCTCATTAGAGACGCCATATCAGTTCTCGAGGAGCAGGGAGTTTATGCTTTATTCCTCTTTCTTAAAACAAAGACGCAATCGAAGAAACCGGGGGATTTGGTCAGTCGAGAACTTCATATTTTCTTAAAAAACGTTCCGCAGAAGGATCCTTTGCTTTGTGATGATAATGATCTTTTTGATTCCCTTCAAAAATTAGCTGAGGACCTTGACAAATTACTGCTTGCCAGTAACCTCCTCCGGCAGACTCTTATTTACGCATTCTACCATGCGCGACTGCGAACCAAAGAGGTGGCTTCCTCATGACCTGGACGCTGCATCGTTGGGTCTGGCGACTGGAAGCGCCACTTTTCATCGGCATGCCGCCGGCGGGCGCGTTGAACCGCTGCCGCCTTTATGTGCCCGCCCGCACCCTTTGGGGAGCTTTGACTGCTGAACTGGCCCGCTTAAGGTGCGAAAACAGCTTTCCTGGCGATGACTATAAGCAGCTTGGGGAGGACATTGTCGATAACTGTCGTTTTACTTATCTTTACCCCGCTAAAAAGATAGGTGACAAATTTTTGGCTTGGTTACCGGAGTATGAAAGTGGCCGGGGATTGGTCTGGCGGCGCCAGGCTGGTACTGACCCTCTACCAGATCGCAAGTTCAGGCAGTTATTACTTGATACCCGCCCGGGCACCGCCATTGAACCTGAAACAGACTCGGCTTTTGAGGGGACGCTGCGGCAAACGGAATGCATCACTCCCTGGTGGTGGGAATTACGCGGCCGTGATAAGGAGCCAAAACCAGTTTATCTTGCAGGATACTTTTTTATGAGAAAAGACAGTCTGAAACTTAAACATGAGCTAAGCAATATTAATACTTTATTTATTGGAGGCGACACCAGATACGGTCTCGGAAAAATCAGTAAAGTGCCGTGGGACGATGTGTCGGCTGATGGATCCGTTTTCGGTCAGCACGTTTATCTAAACAGCGAAGATCCAGAGATTGCAAGCAATACTGTTTTGGGGCATGCGCTGTTAGAGAAGCAGGAAGATTCCATCGAAGTCCGCGGAATGAAAGAGCTCCTTGGAGGCTGGGATCGAGGCACTCCATGGAAAGGTAACCTCATGTGGGTGCCGGGTTCAGTGCTGAAAAAACAAAAAAATCAAGTGCTGTGGAGAATTGATAAGAACGGGCACTGGAGACGTTAAAAGGCGATTTTCTGCTGGCTTCAAGAAAGCCTCGGCAGGAGTGCGGCTACACTACCATCATTGCCAGCCCCGCAAAATACCGGGAAGGCTCCAACTTTGTGTTCTGAGTTTCAAAAGCGTTTTGAGGACTATCTCCAGTCTCTCGCTCGCGGCAAAGACCCCAAGAGGGTGAGAATTGTACTGGAGTAGAGGAGTGGCGAGTTGTGGCCAAAGAAAACCAGGTTTCCCTGGATGCTCTACTAGAAGAAACCGGTGAGCGAAAAGAAGGGTAAGAAAGCAGGCGCTTTAAGCTTACCAAAGAGCACCTGGACCAGGCTAGGCATATTGACGGCTTTCCCATCGCTAAAGATGAGGACATCATCAGCCTTTCCGACCTGCCCTATTATACCGCCTGTCCCAATCCGTTCATCGAGGATTTTATCAAAGAACACGGTAAGCCCTACGATGCGGATAACGACAGCTACCACCGGGAACCCTTCGCTGTGGACGTCAAGGAGGGAAAAAATGATCCCGTTTACAATGCCCACTCGTACCATACAAAGGTGCCGCACAAGGCCATCATGCGCTACATCCCATTATACCGAGCCGGGGGATATCGTCTTTGACGGCTTCTGTGGCACGGGCATGATCGGCGTTGCGGCGCAGCTCTGCGCGGATCGCACGACCGTACAATCTCTGGGTTACCGGGTGCAGGAAGACGGGACCGTCCTGGACGAGAAAGGCCAACCTTTTTCCAAACGATTAAAACAGATAAACCCCGTAAGGGGACGGAAACTTTCACCATGGTGGGTGTTTGGGTTATACTTGCGATGGAGTTGCGGCGAAGGGTGGTCTGATGATGGCGCACATTCAGATTCGCCGAGGTGAGGAGGGAAGGGTCGAAGTCGTTCTCCCCTATGACCCTGAGCTTATCGCTAAGATCGGGAGAGGTGGTCCGACTCCGGGTGGAAGATGTGGGCAGCGAGCGGCGTCTGCTCCATGTGAGACAGGGCAAAGGACGGAAGGATCGTTACGTAATGCTCTCGGAAGTGGCCCTGG
>DAOURU010000213.1 GCA_030627585.1 Bacillota bacterium | reverse complement strand
TTTGTTAAGGCGCCGATTCCTTCAATTTCCACGCTGACGAAATCACCAATCTCTAAAGGGCCCACCCCGGCCGGTGTTCCCGTCATAATCACATCACCAGGGAAAAGTGTCATCACTGAAGAAATGTAACTGATCAACTGCGCGACAGAAAAAATCATTTCCTTCGTTGACGAATCCTGGCGAATTTTGTTATTTACCGTTACTTTTATCCTCAGGGAGTCGGGATTTAAATCAACAGCAAGAAAGGGGCCCAAAGGACAAAAAGTATCAAAGGATTTAGCTCTCGTCCATTGTCCATCCTTTTCTTGCAAATCCCGCGCCGTAACATCGTTGCCGCAGGTATATCCGAGAATTTTTGGTTTTATCTCTGTTTCCGCTGCATGCCTGATCTTTTGTTTGATGACTACCGCAAGCTCTCCCTCATAATCTACCTGTCGGCTACATCGAGGATACACTATTTCTTGACCAGCACCGGTTACTGAAGAAGGCGGTTTTAAAAAAAGGAGAGGTTCTTTGGGCAGTGCCATGCCGAGCTCCCGGGCGTGATCGCGGTAATTTAATGCAACACACACGATCTTGCTAGGGTTGCAAGGAGGAAGCAGCCTTGCTTCAGCTAACGGAATCAGTTCTTCCGTGAGCCTCCAGTCTTTCAAAGGGCTGCCTTGCAATATTCTGATCAAATTTCCCTCAACCAGTCCCCAGGCATCTCTTCCCTGGTAAGAGCACCGCGCAAACCGCATTTTATTGCTCCCTTCGTTTAAGTTAACAAAGAAGTTTCTTGTTCTCGCAAAACTAAATAGAATAGCGTTGCTGCGGGAAAAATTATCGCGGTTGCAGCAGCAACAATACCAGAATCGTTAAAGGCCAGAGCCATAAAAGCTCCAAGCAGGCTCCCTTCCAGCCCTGCAGCAAACGATGGATTCTTCGTTAAAACCCGGCGAAAGATTCCCAAGGGCCGGTAAAAAAGAATGCCCAAGGCAATTAAGGTACCGATTAAAACTCTTGTCCAAATGGTATATTTGATCAAACGATAGTTCATAGCCAATTTTCTTTGAACAATTTCGAAAAAAGCAGTTCCGCCTTCCGCTTGGACCATTGAAATGAGCTGGCCAAAATGAGAACGAAGCTCCGGGGGGCGCAAATAATCCAAGATCAGTAATCCGGAACAGGTTATGATAACTATGACTCCTATCAATAAGACTTGACGCCAGCGCAACGGAATTCGTAAAAACCTGGAGAACGTATAACTGAAAGCAACTAAAAAAGCTGCCGTTCCCCCAAAGTTGCTCCCCCACTGAGGCGCCCCAATCACGCTTACAATAAAGAGAAAAAGGGTTCCTATAAAAAGCAACGCTCGCCGCGAACGCTTTTTTGAACGCTGGATGAACAGTGAAGCACCCATGAGGGTGGTCCCCAACAGAACACCCATATACTCGTTGCCAATTCCGTAAAAGCGCGCCCCGGCCATCGCGTCGTAGCTAAGTACGCAGTTTTTCTGAAGCAAACTCCCCGTAAGAGTATCACCGAGAAGCAGTCCCACAGTAGCTAAACAAATAAACAAAAGGGGATCTAAATCTTTGTTTCGAGCCAGCCAAATACTGCTCAAAACAAGAATAAGAATAAAACTAAAAAAGAGGAGCATGTAAAGCCAGACGCTGAGAGGGGGGAAAAGGCCCATGAGGAGCCAGACAAAAGGAACTGCAATCAGGGCCAGCAGAAACGAGGAAAGATATTTGCCCTTGCGGGGATCAAACAAGAGCAAAAGAAGAATGCTGGCCAGCACTACGAGATAGCTGAAGACGTAACCTTTAATCAAAGGGGAACGAAGGGATGAAGTGAAGACAGCACTGGCTTCGATATTTTGAAGGACCGAAAGAGTATTTTCTGCAGGCGTGACGGTCCATGGACGCCCGCCCATGGTTTTAAATTCAGGTACTCCCAAATATTCAAGAATACTCGGTGCGATATCATATAGGGTAACAATTCCCTGCCTTCGCGTGGTTGGAGACACCAGTAAACCCGGCCTTGCCTTCTCGCCCAGAACCCCGATAAAAGTAAAAAGCCTCTTTTCAGCCTGAGCATCAGGGGAAGGGACTAAAGAAGCAACGATCAGTTGACTGTGCCGGAGATCGATATTTTGTAAGAGCCATCCTAAAAATTGGTCAAACTCCCGCAAGATGTGTTTTCTTTCCTGGAAGTAAACCTCATCAGTCAGATACTCCTTGTTTTGCTCCAGGCGGACAAGATCTCCTAAATCAACGACAAGGAGACTGGTCTGCGACTGCAGAGAAAGGAATTCTTTTTTCAAGACCGTATAGTTGGTCCGAAGCGCGGGCATGCCCTTTTCATGGAAGCGCAGCAGATTTGGAGAAACATTTCCGGCGTCAATGATTCCGCGCCGGTCCATGGCAATCACTGCCATAGAACGATGAGGCATGCCAGGCAAATCGGCATTCCCTAAAACTCCGGCGCGCATCCCATTCCGGTGCAAGGCGTCTCCCAATGCCCCCGGCATTGCCTGAACCTGCCCCTTTTCATTTGCCCGCATGATTAAAGGCAAATCAACTACAACAAGATTTTCCGGGCGCGGCGCAAAACCGGTACGCGCCTGAAAAATGTCAAGGGGATTCTGCCCCTGGTAGGTTTCGTTGGCGCCAAAGACAAGAGTTTCGCGCGGTGTTCCAAATGCCACATTTCCGGCACTAACCGTAGCTGCTATATGAGGAGAGGTTCGGGATCCTGCAGTGTTAGTATTAAGAAGGGCCCCACCCCCCTTGCGAAAAAAGAAACGGAATTGAGGAAGCTCCGGGGAATTTAAATCATTAAGCTCCAAATAATTGCAAATTAAGAAAATTACCTGGCGCGGATGATCCTGGTCCTGGCCCCAAATTGCAGCAGGCCTTAAAAAAGTAAATAAGTTAAGTAAAATTAAGGCCACAAAGATTCGCTTGAAAACCGGCAGTCTTGCTGACAACTTTCTCAATCTCCCCCTCAAACAAGCCTTTACCCCCGGCCCGATAAAACCCTTTCATAAGATCTGCTCTGTTTTCTTGATCAGGCACCTTCCGGAGTGCCGGGGAAACCAAAACTCCCGTCTTCCCATCCGGGATAATTTCAGGAAGGCCCCCACAGAAGCGGCAACTACCGTGCTGCGGAATATCACCATGAAAACCCGTAAAAATAACCCCCAAAAAGCCGACTGATCTAAAAAACGGGGAATAAATCCCCGCATCATGCAAATGGTCAGAGTGGCGGGATTTGAACCCGCGGCCTC
>DAOURU010000173.1 GCA_030627585.1 Bacillota bacterium | reverse complement strand
TTTTGGCGTACATAATGAATATCTGCCAGGTTGGAAATATCCTCAACCAACCGGAGCAACTCCTGCTCCCCTTTTTCCTTGAGAACGGCTTCCAATTCCGGGGCGCGGTCAAAATGATCTTCAATGGCGCGCTTATTTTTTCCTGTGACAATGATAATATCTTCAATTCCCGATGCTACAGCCTCTTCCACGATATACTGAATCGCCGGCTTGTCCACAACCGGGAGCATTTCTTTCGGCAGGGCCTTGGTTGCGGGAAGAAAACGCGTTCCCCAACCGGCGGCAGGAATAATCGCCTTTTTCACCCTACTTTTCCTCAAATTTCTCACCCCTTTTTCCCGCTCCTGGCAAGGTATTTTTCGAAAATTCCCAAGTTTTAACCAGGCGGTTTAAAGCAAATATTCCCGATCCCGGATCATTTCCGCGAGAAAAAGCGCCACCTCACCGGGACCGGTGAACCGGTACCGTGCCGCAGTCGGTCTCGGATGCTGAGAGACGAGAATCCCCAACCCTTTTCCGGCTACTGCGCGAAAGGCATCTTCATCGGTTTCATCATCTCCCACGTAGACAGGGAGAGCCCCGGGCCAATCAGAAAGCAAAAAATTCACTGCATCTCCTTTGTTCGCCCAGGCGGGACAAAACTCCAGCACTTTCTTGCCGCTTCTCATAATAAACCCCGACTCCTGCAGCAAGGGCCGGACCTCCTCGCAGATCCGGCGCATTACCTCGACAGCTTCCTGAGGGAGGGCTAAACGGTAATGCAGTGCCAAGGCAATATTTTTGTTTTCGAGGAGAAAACCTTTTTTTCCTCCCACAAGTGGTTCCAATTTCCTGGCTAATTTATTCACCCTTGCTCTTATTTCTCCCCGTTCCCCGTTTCTCCATGCCTCCTCACCGGTCGGGTACCTGATCACCAGCCCGTGCACCCCAACCAGATAAAGCCCAGGCACAGGCAAAAAACTTTTTAAATCATCGATCCCCCGCCCGCTGACTACGGCAACGCGCAGGCCGGGGGACAAACAGAGCCCCCCAAGAGTTTCAAGCAAACGATCCGGAGGGGAAGCCTGCTCCGGGGTCGCGGCCAAAGGGACAAGTGTTCCATCATAATCCAGGAAAAGGAAGATGCGCTCCTCTTTTTGCATCAATTTTCGAAGCTGGGCGCGGCCTTGAACGGGGTTGGACATTTTTTAAAATCCTTCTCCTTTTTGGGATTCACTACTCCAGAGAGTTCCCAGCGCGGCTTTTTTTTCTTTGCTCCTCTCTTCTTCACCAAGCTCCAGCAGGGGCCGGACGAAACTCCGCTGCCCACTTCCGAACAAGCGGAAGGCCGGCTCCGCGCCCCCTGCCCTCCACGCGGCAAGAAAGCTGTCAACCCACCACAAGACGTCGCGGCGGGCAACCACACTGGTGAGGGCCTCCATTCGCTGCACTTTCTCAGCCTCCGGCATTTCCAGCCCCCACTGTATCTGATCGCTCAACTCCTCTAAATCGTAAGGATTCACCAAAAGGGCTGCCGTAAGCTCCTCGGCGGCTCCCGCAAAATGACTTAAAATAAGCACTCCGTTTCCGGCATGAGTTGCCGCATATTCTTTCGCAACAAGATTCAAACCGTCCCGGAGGGGGGTAACGAGAAGCAGGTCGGCAGCTAAATAGCAAGCAACCAATTCAAGGCGCGGCAACGCCCTGTAGAAGTAAACAACCGGGGCCCAACCCGGCCTTCCGAACCGCCCGTTGATCCGGCCCACAATTTCTTCCACCTCGTGCCGTAAATTCTGGTATTCCGGAACCTCGGCACGGGTTGGAACTGCAATCTGAACGTATGTCAAGCGGCCGCGGTAAGCAGGATTCTTCTCGAAAAACAGTTCCAGCCCGAGCAATCTTTCTTTAATCCCTTTCGTATAGTCAAGCCGATCCACGCCCAAAGCCACGTATTCGGCACCTAATAAGTCTCTAAGTTCGCGCGCCCGGGCGCGCACTTCGGCCTTCCGTGCCATTTTGCTAAAAGCTTCGTAATCAACACCTACAGGGAGGCTCTGAACCGCAATCCGCCTCCCCTCCCATTCGGCGGTGCCTCTCTCTTGATTGACTCGGGCTCCTAAAATCTGCTTAACGGCATCTAAAAAATTGCGGCAATACGCGGGGACGTGGAAGCCCAGGAAATCGCTGCCGAGAAGCCCGGCTAAAATCTCCCGCGCCTGGGGAAGGGTGCGGAAGAAACCGGCATCAGGAAAGGGAATGTGCCAGAAGAAGCCGATCCGGGCGTGTGGATCCTCATTGCGGATTAACCGGGGAACAAGTGAAAGGTGATAATCGTGCACCCAGATGAAATCCCCTGCCGCGGCTTCCTCGCAGGTAATTTGGGCAAACTTTTCGTTGGCCCTCCGGTAAGAAACCCAGGCTTCCCGGCTGTAGTCACATTTCTCTAAAAAGTAATGACAAAACGGCCAGAGAACTCTGTTGGCAAAGGCGTAATAGTACCCCTCGACCTCTTCAGGGGTTAAAATGATTTCCCGTAGGGTATACTGGGGGTGGCCGAGCGGTACCCCAATCCTGACCCCGGAGGAATTTCCTCCGGAGCGTCCCCCCCATGCGATCCAAACACCTTCACTGACAGCTGCCAGGGGCTCTAAGGCGGATACCAAACCACCCGTAGATCTCTCTCCTTTGAGGCCCTGCGCCGTTTCCCGCAAGACGTAAGCGCCCCGGTTAGAAACAAGCACTATCTTGTTCCTGTTCAGCCAGTCCAAGCTCTTCAACCGCCTTTCCATTTCCACTCCCTCCTTCCGTCTTTGTACTCCAGGATAAAAACATGCCACTCATGTTCCAAAGCCTGTCCTCATCCGACTTTTGAGAACACCTGTTCCTAAAATTGAAAGTTATTAAACTCCTCACAGCAATTATTTTCTGCGATTTTAGCTCTGTCTTTCAGAATTTTTACCAGAAATTGGGTTATTTGGAAGGTAAGTTCAAAAAAGTAGAGAAGCTTCAAAAGAGAATAGCAATTTTTCAGGTACATTAAAAGCAATCTAATTATAACATAAAGTTGCCGGTTTGTAAAAAATATGGAATCCGGGGTCTCCCTGCAAAAAACGAGGCTCCTTGATAATTTTCTAAGAATTCTCGTCGTTATTTAACAGAGTAATTAAAATACTGCGTATCGTGGTTTTTGCGACATCAACCCGGGAGCCGCCGCTCAAAACAAAAAGGAGAGGTTTGCCTGCTGCAAATTTCTTAACTTTTTGGGCAAAAACCGGATAAACGGCATCTGTGAAACGAAACCCCCCGTAATCCTTAAAATGAGAATCGTGCCCGAAAATCACAAACATAAAATCAAAATGGTAAGACCGGCTGAAGGCACCATCCAAAGCCTTCAGAAAAGTTTCGTCATCCGCAGCTCTGAGACCAAAGTCATAGTTTTGGTGAACCTCGTCGGCTCTGCTGTCCCAGCCGGCATAAAAATTGAGATGAACGACTTCCGGATCTTTCCCCAAAAGGTCGCGCGTGCCGTCTCCAAAATGGGGGTCGACATCAAGCACTAAAAATCTCTTCAGACCATATTTTTGTTTGAGGTAAAGGACGGCCACCGCAACATCGTTCAAATAACAGAAACCCCAGAAACGGTCGCGGCTTGCGTGGTGACCCGCAGCTCCTACGTAAGCGAAGACTGCTTCTGCTTCACCCTCCGCTAAGGCCCTGGCACCCTGAACAACTCCGGCGCAAGAAAGGGCCGCCACACGATAAAATCCTGCCTCCTTTACCTCCGCGATATGTT
>DAOURU010000279.1 GCA_030627585.1 Bacillota bacterium | reverse complement strand
GCCCGCTTTTTTAAGATCATCTGCATCCAGATGGCCCCACAAACACAATTTTTCCCCGAATTCCTGCTGCAGCTTCGCGGCATCCATTCCGGCTTTACGCTCGATGCAATGCAGGCCCTGGAAGCCCATGGCAACAAGGTCGGGGGTGACTTCATAAAAATTCCCGTCTGAATGGTAAAAAACAGGGATCCCCGCGCCGGCTATTTGTTCTACCTGCCTGGCTAAGGAAGGAAAAAAGTATTCCCTCATGGTGGCGGGGCTGACAAGGAGGCCCCTTTGGTAGGCAATGTCATCTGCGATAATAATTCCGTCAATTCCCTGTGCTCGCAAGCGCCTGAACAACTCCATGTTCAGTTTTTCAACCCTTGCCACCAGATCCTTTAAAGAGAGGGAAGAGCTCCTCGGGAGCGTCAAGAATTTTTGAAATCCCAGGGTGCGCAGGCCCCAGCCGAAAGGGCCGTCGAGAACGGCAAAGGAAAAGAGCGGGGTTTCTGAGATCCATTTCTCCAGTTCCGGCCACCTGCTGTCCCCGGCATCCGGAAGGCCGCCGCCCAAATCGGGGTAAACCGGGGCGTGGCAAACAAGATCCAGGCCTAGCCTGTTGACGAATTCCAGCCTTTCTTCAAACCCTACCCTGCCGCAATTCAGCTTCTGCCGGACGACGGCATCGTCGAAGCAGAGCTCTCCTTTGGGCATCCTGTCAGGGGGGCGGCGCTGAATCGCCAGCTGAACTCTCTCCCGGGAACTACAACTGCTGCTTTGAAACGCCATCCGGATCCCTCCTTTAATTTCCCAGGTGCCGGGAAAAACGCCGAAAACAAACGAAATTCCTTTATTCGGATTAAATCTTGAAGATGCTCTTTAGAGCAACCGCAAACCTCCCATTTTTTATCCATTACAAAGTTGACCATCTGGACTCCGAGCTTCATGGAAACGAGCTGGTGGTAGGCAACCTCGAGACCTACTCACAATGTACCCGAAAACGGGAAAAATTGCAATTTCAAAGCAACGAAAGGGGTTCACCACGAAAGATGAACCCCTTTAACTTAAAGAAATATGGCGGAGAGAGTGGGATTCGAACCCACGAGGCAGGTTTTAGCCCGCCTACTCGATTTCGAGTCGAGCGCTTTCAACCAGCTCAGCCATCTCTCCGTGCCTCACTTATTCCCATATTATTTTATTTATGAAACGGCAAAAAACCGGCGGTTTGCCTTCGAATCCAAAAACGCCATAGGCTCTGCCTCAAATCAGAGAGCCGGATCTTTATCCCCTTCGGCCGAGGCTCCTGCATCCCTGCGCAGGTGCTGGAAAAACTCCCTCAGGATCCGGGCGCAGGCTTCCTCGCAGACACCACCCGTCACCTCGACCCGGTGGTTAAAACATTCCTGCGCCAGCAGGTCAACGCAGCCTCCCGCCGCTCCTGCCTTAGGGTCGCGCGCCCCGTATACAACTCTTTCCAAGCGCGCCTGGAAAGCAGCACCCGCACACATCGGGCACGGTTCAAGCGTTGCATATAAGGTACACTCGTTTAGGCGCCACCCTCCTACGTACAGTGATGCCTCTCTCATTGCAAGCAGTTCCGCGTGTGCAGTGGGGTCGCCCAGACGCTCCCGCAGGTTGTGCCCCCGCCCGATAACGCGGCCGTCTTTCACTACAACAGCGCCGACCGGCACCTCCCCTTTCGCGGCGGCGCGGCGGGCCTCCCTGAGGGCCTCCTGCATAAACTTTTCGTCAATCAATCTTTCATCAACTTTTTCGTCCGGCACCGGATTCGCCGCGCCCGGCCCGGTATCCGTTCTCTCGGGCAACTCCGTCGCTGTCACGCTCACTTCAAAACTCATTGAGTAAATGGCGCGCCCGGAGGGACTCGAACCCCCGACAAGCGGTTTAGGAAACCGCTGCTCTATCCACCTGAGCTACGGGCGCAAAGCAATATAAATTTAAAATGGCGGAGAGAGTGGGATTCGAACCCACGAAGCAAGCCTTAACTCGCTTAATCGCTTAGCAGGCGACCGCCTTCAGCCAACTCGGCCATCTCTCCGCGCTTAACCGCTATTTTATTAAATTAAGTGGTAATCAAATGGTGCGCCCGGAGGGACTTGAACCCCCAACCTACAGATCCGTAGTCTGTCGCTCTATCCAGTTGAGCTACGGGCGCTTAAAACAAACATTACGGCTTTCCTTCAT
>DAOURU010000240.1 GCA_030627585.1 Bacillota bacterium | reverse complement strand
GATCTTGCGAAAGGCGGGCTCCAGGCCGAGGTTCGCCGCCAGACCGCGGTAGAAGTCGTTCACGGTGACGGTGGAGAGTTGGGCTCGGTGTGGGCGACTATGGTGCCCATCCGGGCGCAGGCCGTATGGAACAACTGGGAGCGGTAAATCTTGGCGTTATCGAGGTAGACAATCTGGGGTATGCCCCTCCGCAAAACCGCCTCGATGTAGACCCGCTTCATGGCGTCAAAACCCTGATCGAGCACGAAGCAGGCATGGGTAAAGATCCTTGAGCAGTCGTCCAAGAAGGCGAACAGGAAGCTCTGCCTCTTCTTGCCGCCGGCAAGCACCTTCGGCCCCACCATCATGTCCCCCTGCCACATCCGGTTCACCTCGTCATAGGCGAACTTCCGTCGGTCCTTGGGCGGGGCGTCGTCAAGGTTCGGTTTGGCCAGGCCCTTCTGCCTCAGGAAGCGGTAGAGCGAGTGGTAGGAGACCCCGGAGCGCAGCAGCACCCCCTCCTTGGCCAGCAGGTCGTAGAACAGCATGACGGAGAGGTGGGGATTCTCCAGCCGGCGGTCCACGATCCGCTTCCCCAGATCATCCGGAATCACCCTGGATGATCCCCGGTCACTTCTGGGTTGGGGTTTCAGCCCGTCGATGTTGCGCTGGCGGTAATCCCAGAGCCAGCGCCGGATCGTCTTGGCGTTGTATTCCTTCTTCCCGTAGTGGGGGACGTCCCAGGTCTTCGACGCCACCTCCTCCAGGTAGGCTCTTCAGTTCGGCCACCTGGTTGTTCAGGAGCGGAGCGATCAGGGAAAAGCGAAACAAGGCAACATCCGTCTTCTGATCATCTGTCAGTCCCATGGATCTTGCACCTCCGTAAAATAGTTGGAGGTTGACCGGTCAACCATGATCCAATTGTAGAAAAAATGCCGCCATTCCGCCACGCAAAGGCTCTGTGGGATCATTGATCTTGAAGAAACGACCAAGTCCTTGTTAGAATGAAAGTGCCATAAAGTTAGCGAGGACGCGGTTTTCTAAATTGACCTTCGATGTCGGATCACTTGGCCAGAATGATAACCGTTCCGCTACCTTTATGGCTTTCTCTTTCTCTCCGCCAGGCAAGGCGGAGAGCCACCCCCTCTCCCTGAGGGCGGAGATGATGGCGGGCAGGTTGGTGATAAATCGCCTGCGCCAGAAAGAGACCAGTTGGCGGGAGAAGGCGCCGGGAGGCTTCTTGCCGGAGAAAAAAGCTCTCAGGCAGGCGAGGATCGATTCCCTGTCATGCTGAAAGTGGCAGAAGAGAAAAAGGGGCAGGAGCGATACGGTCCTTTGGCAGGAAGGGCAGAGGTAGCGGCAGATCTTGATGAGGTATGCAATCCCCCAGACGACGGCATAGCGGGGATAGAAGCCGTGTCTTTGCAGTCGCACTAATGACTTGCAGATAGGGCATTCCTCGAATACCGGGAAGGTCACGTTCTTCACATCAGCGGCATAGACGGACGGTTCGACAGGCAGCAACCAGGAGATTTGCATTAACATGGCGCCTCCTTATTGATAAACATTTAATTTGCTCACAGTTTATCAAATTAAGGAGGACGAGGAGGAGATCTTCTGACAATAATCTTGCAAAACAACCTGCCTATTTCCGGCGATCTAAAGAGCTAAAAAACACCCCCCCCTACCTGGTACTTACGTAAGCGCCTGCAGGTCGCAACGCGAAAGGACGACAACCCTCGAGCTGCCGGCAGAGTTCACGGAAGGTTCGGATGTGGTATTCGGGTGGGGTGCGGCTGCTCAAAACGATGGGATCGCAGCGCCAGAGGACGTGTTGGGAGAGCACCTCAGTATGAGCTTAACTGGCCTGTCCTGGTTCCGCAGATGTATTTTTGGGCCAGCTCTTGAATTTGGAGCCGTTGTTCTTCGGAACATTCTTCAGATACGTAAACTCTCCATGCGGTTACCTTCGCTGGAATCCTGTTCAGCAAATTCCGGAGACCGAAGGGGTCAATCTTGCCCGGTTTCAACGGATCATAGATGACAATAGCATCTGCACCATCTTCCATCGCCTTCCAGACATTTTCCGGGCATTTTACTTCGGGCTTGTCAACGATAAACAGGATTTCCTTTTCTTTAAGCTCACTTTTGATGTTGTCCTCTACATTTTTGGCTGTTACTACAGGACCCTCGATAGAAGTTACGGCATGGGAAAACACCTGCTTCCATTTTGGACGGTTGTTCAATATCATTTCCCACTTCACTCCGAGCGCTCTTTCTTCAGCGTCACTTGACTCTTTCATTTGCTGGCAGCAGGAAAGAAAGTAAAACTCGTCCAGTCTCTTGTAGTCCCTTAATGATTCAAGGGGATGAGATGGTAATAATCTTTCTAAAGTTTCAACGATTATCTCTCCCACCTGACGCTCGAAGGCCCTTACAGTCCTGTGGTAGTAAACGTGTTCGAACAAGTAAATACGGTGCAGGAGAAAATTTTGCAAGAGGGGAAGGGACGAATGGTGGAGGGCAAGCCGGTTATCGTATATAAAAGAGGTGCTGATTAAACGGTCAACATCGAAAGCATTAATACCCTGCTGCCCGCAGAGAAGGCTGTCCCGGAGAATAAAG
>DAOURU010000005.1 GCA_030627585.1 Bacillota bacterium | reverse complement strand
TTATCACTCACCACTGCCGCCAGAAAATTTTTTTTTCATGAAATTTTAGCGGTAGCGCTTTCGCTGGCGAACGGGAGGGATTCCGATTTCCGTCCTGTACTTCGCAACTGTGCGGCGGGCAATCCGAATTCCCCGCTCCTGTAAAAGCTCGCAAAGGCGCTGATCACTGTAAGGTTTGCAGGTGTCTTCACTTTCAATCAATTCTTTTAAAAGGGTTTTGATGCTCTCCGCCGCGACCATTTCCCCGACTAAAACATTTTCCACACCGCTGCTGAAGAAAAACTTTAAATCAAAAACACCCAGGGGGGTCTGGATATATTTATTGGCAATCGCCCGACTAACGGTAGACTCATGGAGTCCCGCAAGCCGGGCAATTTGCTTCAAGGTGAGAGGTTTCAAGGACTTGATTCCCCGCTCCAGAAATTCCCGCTGGGCATTAACAATGCACTGGGCAACACGGTAAAGCGTCAAACGGCGCTGCTCAATGCTGCGGATTAACCAAACCGCTGCTTTCAGCTTGTTTTCGATGAACTGGGCGGTGGCAGGATCGCAAGCATCCCGCTGTTTCAAAAGGGTTTGATAGGTTTTATTGATAATTAAACGGGGAACAGAAACATCATTAACCAGAACGATAAACTCCCCGTCAACCTTTTCTACCACCACATCCGGAATGATGTAACGGACATCTCCGGACCGGGAAAAATTTCGGCCTGGTTTGGGATCAAGAGTTTTAATCAGGTCGGCTTTTAACTGGACCTCTTGAACCGTCAACCCCAGGGCAGCCGCAATCTTGATTAACTTTCCGCTCGCGAGATCGTTGAGGAAAAACCGCACCAGCTTTTCCATTACCGGGCTCCGAAGGCCGCGCTGGTCTAACTGGATCAGGAGGCACTCCGCAAGGTCACGCGCCCCCACCCCCGTCGGGTCAAAAGACTGGATGACCTTGAGGATGCGTTCAATTTCCGAAACAGGATACCCGCACGTCTTCTGTACTTCTTCCAAACTAATCTGGAGGTAACCCTGGTCGTCAATGTTGCCGATTAAAAATTCTCCAATTTCTCGTTCCCAGGGTTTGGAGAGGGCAAGATGCAACTGTAAAGTAAGATACTCATGCAGGCTCGGCACCTGGGCAACAAAATGCTCAAAATTATAAGCGTCGTTTTCTTCCTGTTCAGCCCAGGCCCGGTCAAAAGACCGGTCAACCTGACCGTATTCGGCTAAATACTCGCACCAGTCCCGCGCAAAATCATCCCCCGCCGGCTCCGGCCTCACCTCTTCCTCGCCGGGCTCAGGTTCTTCCCGGACCTCTAAAAGAGGATTTTCCAGCATCGCGTTCTCGAGGTACTGAACGAGGTCCGCCGCGGATAGCTGGAGGACCGTAATCGCCTGCCGCAGTTCCGGTGTCATGATTAACTTCTGTGACTGTTCAAGATTAATTCCGTAACCCAAACGCATTTCGACACCCTCCCTCACCCTTCTTAGATTTAATTCGACCAATCTCCGGCGATTCCTGCTCCCCTTTTTGTTAACATCCTATGCAGGCGCCTCTTTAATGATACTTATGAGGCTCCTGGCCTCGCCGCCGGAAAACCGGAAGGTCCTGCCTGGTTCCTCGCCCCGGATCGGAAGTGCTCTGGTAAGAAGGCGCTGATGTGATGATTCCGCCGGAAACGAGGAGTTTTAACCCTTCTTCCACACTCATCTCGAGGAAAGTCAGCTCCTCGCGGGGGACGATCAAAAAAACCCCCGCTGTGGGAGGGGTTGCGGGAAGATATACATTTAAAAGGTCTTTTTTAATCCTTCCCTTTACTTCAGCCGGAGCTTCACCGGTAATAAAGCCAAGGGAAAAGAGGCCGCGCCGGGGGTATTCGAGCAGAACAACGCGCTGGAAAGCCTCGCGCCGCTGCATGGCAAATGCCTCCATTACCTGCTTTGTTGCAGTATAAATGCTCTTGACAAGCGGAATCCGCCGCAAAATTTCTTCGCCCCACGCCAAAAGCTTTCTTCCCACCACATTTGTCCCGAAGAGGCCGGCAAGAAAGACCAAGCCGATCATGATCAGAAAGCCCAGGCCCGGGAGGCTGCGGCCTGTAAGGTACTGAATTAAACTCCTGAGAATACCGTCCACCAGGTTGAAAGCGAAAAACAGGATATACCCTGTAATAATGAGCGGAAGGAGAATCAGGACCCCGGTTAAAAAGTATTTCCGGAGAAACCGCCAGAACATCATGGTCCACCACCTTTATTTTTTATTTTTCTCCCTTTGATGTTCCTCGTAATCAGTTTCAAGCTTGACTTCCTTGCCCGGGCAGGCTTCCTCACTTCGAAGCTGCTGCGCGATCCGGCGCAGCTCCCGAAACCGGTGATTAACGCCGGATTTACCCACCGGCGGAGAAAGGAGCCTGCCGAGTTCCTTGAGGCTCGCATCGGGATGGTTGAGCCGGAGTTCGGCAAGGTCGCGCAAGGGCGGCCGCAAAGAAGAAAGGCCGACGCTGGCCGCCAGTTGCTTAATCATTTCCGCCTGCATCAAACCCGTTTTTACCGTTTTCTTGAGGTTGGCCGTCTCGCAATTCACGAGTCTGTTGATCTTGTTGCGCATCTCTTTTATGATGCGGCTGTTTTCGAATTCCAGCACTGCCTGGCTTGCCCCGATGATCCGCAAGAACTCCCCCACCTGATCCGCTTCTTTAAGATACACCCCAAAACCGCCTTTGCGCTCCCGCCGGTTGGGAACCAAGCCGAAGCGGGCCAGCACCGCCTCTACTTCTCCGGCCCCCTCCGCAGTATTTAAAATGAATTCCAAATGATAGGAGTGATCCGGTTTGCTAAAGTACCCGCTTCCCAGGAAACAACCACGCAAAAAAGCACGGCAGCAGCAGTTCCGGGCCAGCAGGCGGGAGTCCAGGTAATCTTTCAGCCTGTTCTTCCGGTCGGCAAAACCCAATTCTTGAAGCAGGGACAACTTTCCCTGCCGGAGAGGAATTTGAACGACAAAAAGATGGTAGTGCCGCGGCCTGCTGCACTGGCGCACGGCAACACTCCGGTTCCAGCCCAAGCACTTGGAAAGTTTAAAAATTTTCCGGGCCACAGCCGGGTTTTCTGTCGTGATCATTAAAGCATCCGGAGCTGCACCCAGCCGGAGGCTGCCTACCACCCGCGCCAGGGCGGCCAATTCTGCCCGCCAGCAGCAAGCGCGCTCCGGAAAAACCCGCGCCGCCTCACGCTTCACCTGAGCAGAAAAAGACACAGCTCTCACCTTCTATAGACCAGACGAATCAACGTCCGGGCTAATTTATCGGGGTCGTGGCGCGCCAGTTCTGTTTCCTCCAGGAGGTCGGCCCTGATCACCCTCACGCCCAGCCGGACCAGGCGATGTTCATCAAAAACAACGGGCGCGGCACCCTCCCGTGCGTATTTTTCGCGCTGCGCCGGCGCTACCCGCCGGGTATTTACGATTATGTAGTCAATCCAGCCGGGTCCCACGTGGTCGTAAAGAGCCCGCAGGTGGTCCGAAGCAGTAAACCCCGTAGTTTCCCCGGGCTGGGTCATAATGTTGCAAATATAGCACTTCAAGGCAGGAGCCGCCTTCACAGCCGCTCCAATTTCCCGGACGAGTAAATTAGGCAAAACACTTGTAAACAAACTGCCTGGGCCCAGTAAAATAAGATCAGCCTGCGCAATTGCCTGCAGGGCTTCAGGAACAGGGGCGCATTCCCGGGGGGTGAGGTAAACCCGCCGCACCGGCACCTGAGACTGAGAGATCTTGCTCTCTCCGCTTACGGTCGTTCCATCCTCAAACTCCGCATGCAGCACCACCTGTTTCAGAGTTGAAGGGAGAACCTGCCCCCGCACCTTGAGGACTTTGCTTACCTCTCGAACGGCGGTCTGAAAATCGCCTGAAATATCCGCAAGCGCTGTAATCAGCAAATTGCCCAGGCTGTGGCCTGCAAGCCCTTCACCCTGCCCAAAACGGTAACAAAACAGTTTATCCATTAAGGTTTCTGTTTCCGCCAGCGCCACCAGGCAGTTGCGGATATCTCCCGGGGGGAGGATTCCGAACTCCCCCCGCAGCCTCCCCGAACTTCCCCCATCATCGGCTACTGTGACAATTGCCGTCAGGTTTTCGGTGTATTCCTTCAAACCCCGCAGCAGGACGGGCAGGCCGGTTCCGCCGCCGATGGCCACAACCCGCGGGCCGCGCTTCAAAAATTGGCGGCGGTACACCTGGTACACCCATTTCTTCACGGTGCTGAAATTCACGCAGACTCCACCGCCTGGACCCGGTGCAGGTCGCGGTGGCGAACCTGGACCTGGTAGTCGCGCCTGAGCAGTTGCGCCAGGCGCTCGCTGACTGCCACAGAGCGGTGCCGGCCCCCCGTACAACCGATCGCCGTCACGAGATGAGTTTTCCCTTCCTCAACATAATAAGGCAGCAAAAACTTTAAAAGACTGTAGAACCGCCGGAGAAAGCTTTTTGTTACCGGAGCGGAAAGAACAAAGGAGGCTACCGCGGCGTCAAGCCCGGTTAAAGGTTTTAACTCCTCGACATAATTCGGGTTGGGAAGGAACCGGACGTCAATAACCAGATCCGCGTCAAGGGGGATTCCGTATTTATAGCCGAACGAGACGATGGTAACAGTGAGGCGGAGGGAGTTGCCGGAAACCCCGAAAATCTCGGTCAAGTTTTCTTTCAGGCCGCGGGGAAAAATTTCTGTAGTGTCGAGTATGACGTGGGCCATGCCCCGAAGCTCCTGAAGCCGGACGCGTTCGGCGCGGATTGCCGCCAGCACCGAACCCTCCTCTTTCAGCGGGTGCTGCCTGCGGGTTTCTTTGTAGCGGCGGACCAAAACTTCATCTGAGGCTTCTAAAAACAAAATTTCGTATTTAATCCCTTTTTTCGAAAGATTCTTTAACTCTTCACTTAAAGAGTCAAAGAAATAACCGCCGCGCACGTCAATTACCAGCGCAATCCGCTTCACTTTGCCTCCTGACTGCCGGCCCAGTTCTGTAATTTTCGGAATCAACATGGGCGGGAGGTTGTCAACACAAAAAAAGCCCAGATCCTCAAGACACCTTACCGCCTGAGTCTTCCCGGCTCCTGAAAGTCCGGTTACGATTACTAAACGAATATCTCTGTCCTCCATGTTCCACCCTCTCCCCTGGATCTTCTCCCCTTCACCGGGAAGCGCAAGATCTTTCCATCTTTTATTGACTGCGCCGGGGCCCCGGTACCAGTTCGTGACGGCGCGGCTGGCGCCGGTAAAAATCCGCAAGCTGGCGGTTCAGTTCGGACTGGTAGTCCTGTTCTATCGTTTCTCCGCAGGCCACTTTCTGGGCGAGGTTCCCAAGATCTCTTCCCACCGCCCGCACCGGGGGTCTCAAGCCCAGGGCTCCCGTGATTGTTGCCGCAATTTCGAGGTTATGGACCACGCCCAGGTTTACCCGGCCGCAGATTTCCCCGCTGATTAAACACAACGGGGTAGGGGAAGTATTGTGCCGGCCCGTGATCGGGTTCGTACCGTGGTCTGCTGCAATGATCAGCATGGTTTCGGATAAATCTATCTCCTTTAAAATAACTCCCACCATTTGATCTGCCTTCTCAACAGCCCTGATCAGATCAGAAACCGCTTTCCGGTGGCCGGCAAGGTCCACCCCTCCGTAAGTTGCAACCAGAATCCCCTCTTCCATCGCGCCCAAGATTTTCAGAATTTCCTGCACCAGGAGGGCGTCATCGGAGGCATTAATTCCCTCTTTCTCGAGGCGGCAGAAAGCAAGCCTTTCCGTGCCGCCTAAAACAACCGCAGCCTCATTTTTTCCAACGGCGGCGGTCGCGAGGCCTGCCGTCCGCGCCACATCCCCAACGGTTTCAACCACTTCCCCAAAATAATTATAACACTTTCCTGTATTCTCTAAACCAGGTCTTGCCGCCACCACATCAGGGCTTCCGGTCCCCATCATCGCATGGGCAATCGGCGTCAGGGCGGCTCCCGCCCCGATAATTTCGGTGTGGGCCACTCCGACTGCGGTCCTTCCGTGAATTCCGCTCATGACCGGAGTATCGGACATCGTAAAGTTAACCGCATCCATCCCGTCGATCACCAGTAAAATAACCTTTTTAACTGCCAATGATAAACCTCCTCCAAAAAATCCGGTACTCCGAAAGTCGCGCTAAGGAAGCCGGGCCAGCTCCTGTTTCAGGTAGTCAATTACCGCAACCGGTTTCGGATTAATCCCGTAAAGCAAAGCCAGGTAAACGCTCGTGTAATCTCCTAAATAGATAAGAGAAAGCAGCCTGACGAGCAGAGAGGAGCCCTCTCCCCAGAATTCACTAATTCCGGCAACCCTGTCCTTTAAAAGGCGTTTCGTGATTTCCATGCGGGCTTGAACCCGCGGGTGATCGCTGGCATCCCGCAGGCAAATTAAAAAGAGGGCGCGAAGGAGTTCCGGAGGCGCCTCAAACCCGACAATTTCATTGTGGTTCATTTCGGGAAAAGCATTCCAGTAAGCGAGACACTTGGAATTTTCGTTAAACTGACCCTTCCAGCGGGTAGCAGCCACCTCCGTAGTATGGGTCGCGCCGTAGACAACCGGGACCCTGCCGTAAAGGCGCAGGGTGAGATCCTTTGCCCGGTTCCTGGCGCGGGGGGAGGCGGGCCTGAGTTCCTCCCTCAGCTTCCGGAGCACCCCGACAAGTTCCCCGTTATCTTCCGGGAGTGCCACCAGGCCAAGGCGTCCTAAGATGAAAAGTGCAGGCAAAAACAGGTAACCAAGCGCCGAACGCGGGGGAAACCCCGCCGGCACGCGAACTAAAGGAACACCATCCCTTTGGGCGCGTTCCGCCAGTTTTCCTCCCGTTGTAATCGCGAGCCGGGCCGCTCCCCTTTTTCCGGCAGCTTCGTATGCACTCAGGGTTTCTTCAGTATTGCCGGAGTAACTGGTTAAAAAAACGAGCGTCTCTTCATTGATATATGCCGGCAGCGCATAGTCCCGGCAAACTAAAACAGGAGTTCTGGCCTCACGGGCCACGACCTCCCGAACCAGATCCCCTCCGATGGCAGAACCGCCCAGGCCCGCCATCACTACCTGGCGGGGCTCCTTTTTTAAGGAGGGAAGAGGGGCTTCCCTGCCCAGCCGCAAAGCTTCTTCGCACTGCTCGGGCAAGCCTGCAAGGGTTTCCAGCATACCGTCGGGATCCCTCTCCCGCAACAGGTTAATATCATCAAGATTGATCTTGGGCTTTATGTCCATTTGCCAGCTCCTCTCTGTGATTAAATCTAAGTTTCCGACGCGCGAAGGCCGCTGCCCCTAGGACCCCGGCCCGCCCGCGCAAAGCCCCGGGTACAATTTTCAGGAAATCCCGGAGGGCCGGAAAAACACGAAGCTCTGCCTCTGCCCGGGCGGGGCCCAGCAGAAGCTTCCCCGCTCCCCGCGCAACCCCTCCCCCGATAATAAAAAGGGAGGGGTTGAGCAGGTTGGCAATGTTTCCGATCGCCAGTCCCAGGTAGCGGCCGGCTTCGGCTAAAAGGGCACGCGCTTCAGGATCTCCGGCGTGCCCTACCCTGGTAATCACCGGGGCTTCAACACCTTCCGGCTCCCCCCCGGCAAGCTCGAGGATCCTGCGCCCCTTCCCGGCCGCAATCAGGTCGAGGGCTTTCCTTTTGAGGGCGCGTCCCGAGGCAACTGCTTCCAGGCACCCCCTGTTTCCGCAGGGACACAAGGGCCCGTCGGGAGCCACTACCAGGTGGCCGATCTCACCGGCACCGCCGAAAGCTCCCGAATAGATCTCCCCTCCCAGAACCAAACCTCCCCCGACCCCGGTGCTGACCGTAATAAAAACCATATCTTCATGACCCTGCCCCGCCCCGTAAAGATACTCCCCCAAAGCAGCCAGGTTGGCGTCATTTTCAAGGAAAACGGGGTACCCCAGGGCGTTTTCGAGAATCTCTTTCAGGTTGACATTCTGCCACTCCAGATTAGGAGCAAAAAAAATCGTGCCGGAGCGGGAATCAAGGGGGCCCGGCGCCCCTACCCCAATCCCCGCAATCAACCCGTCTTGCCGGGAGCGCGAAGGGATAACCGCCTCCAGGCTCGCCAGAATATTGGCAATCACTTTTTCTTTCCCCTGCGCTGCCTCTGTCGGCCGTACATCCTTCTTGATGATCTGATCTCCAGAGCCGACCAGCGCAGAATAGATTTTCGTTCCACCCAGGTCCAGAGCCAGGACGTAGTCCATCAACGTTACCCCTTAAATTCTCTTATTTATCCCAAAGGTGATCTTCAATTCGTTCTTTCAGGTTATGCTCTTATTTTATCTTTTATGCCCCTGCTAAGCAAGGATAACCATTCTCAATATTCTCGATTATCTGCCGAACTTTAAAACTTCCTTTAGGAGCATCTGGCTTTAATTGATAAATATCTCTCGTAAACCCATCTTACTTTTTCTGGCCCCATTTTCTGGTAATTGAACGTCTCCGAAGGAGAAGCTTTTTGAACCACTCTGGCAAACTAAAGACCTGGTACTCATTCTTCATG
Source organism: Bacillota bacterium (assembly GCA_030627585.1). Lineage (GTDB taxonomy): Bacteria > Bacillota > DSM-12270 > Thermacetogeniales > Thermacetogeniaceae > Ch130. The sequence goes on along the minus strand of DAOURU010000005.1, from coordinate 5,972 downwards.
TGCTAACCTTTGCCGGCTAGCTACGGTAACGAGGTTCAGAAAAAATACCTGGAAAAAGTTAGGTTCCATTAAAATCCTTCAGACCTTTTGAGCAGACCTTTTGAGGTTTTAAAAATTTTAACGTGGTATTACGTCAAAATTTAATCACAGGAATAACAATCGTCTTAACGTTCGATCCCATACCGGGCTGGCACCTGTTTTTTGTAGTAATGCTTAATCTCAACCATTTCTGTTACCAGATCGGCTGCTTCGATAACCTCTGGTGGTGCATCCCGTCCGGTGAAAACCACCTCCACACTCTCAGGCTTGGAAGTGATGATTTCCAGGATATCCTGGCAAGAAATCAGTCCAAAGTGATGTGCTGTGAGGATTTCATCAAAAACTATGATATCGTATTTCCTGGAAAGCATCGCGTCCCTTCCCTTTACAAGTCCTTCTTGCGCCAACCGAATATCCTCTTCCTTCGGAGTTTTATGCACATGGATCCAGCCAGGTTGGCCGTATTGCTCAATGGTGATATATGGTTGCATGAGTTCAGCTGCATCGAGTTCGCCATAATGCTGCCCTTTCATGAACTGACCTATGTAGGTTTTAAGGCCGTGTCCGGCAGCCCTGAAAGCCAGTCCCAAGGCTGCCGTGGTCTTGCCCTTGCAATTACCAGTATAAACTTGAACATACCCTTTCCCTATTGGGCTTGATTTTGGCTTCATAATCCTCCCCTTCCTTTTATCCAGGTCAAAGTTGATAAAAAATCTTTGCCAACCATCCACCAGTTCAACCGCCTTAGGCCTGGGGCAATCAATGGATTATTTCTCTCTCTTATGTCTTGAGTCCTCTTTTTCGCGGCAAGCGGAAATCGTTGCAACACCTCGCTCTATATCCACATCATCATTTCCATTGAACAATGACCTTTGGAGGGAAGGGAACTTTGAGGATCTTAATATCTTATCCGGCACCGGGATGCTGTAAATTCGTTTATCAACAAAGATTTGATCAGTGGTATTCATCCTGGCCAACTCAGGCGGCCACGTTTGTGGTAACCGAGTACGTAAGTGAACCCTGCCTGATGAATGGCTTTACTGCTCAACGTGAAAACGGTCTTTAAGGATCTTCAGGGAATCGGCAACGGTCAACTTGTCCGGGGTCTTCGCCATCTGCCTATGGCCGCACGGTTTACACCAAGCCACATGATGACCTGCGCTTTTTTACCACCACTCCCCGCGGCTCTGAGGCGTGGAAGTCTGTTTACAAGCTGCGTTCCGGCTCGGAACGTTCCTTCTCCCGCAAAAAGAAGGACTATGACCTGGAACGCTGCCGGGTAAGGAGCCTTAAGGCATGGTATTGGCGGACCCCGCTTCGCCGCCATGAACCAACACCTTGATGCCTGGGTGGAGCAAAATGGAAAGCAGGGTTTTGATGTTTGGCTTGCTTCTTTACCCTCCTGGTGTGCTTCTTTTCCTGTAAATAGGATTGGATGGAATGTTTACTGCCTTTTACCTGCGCTCATAACGCCTTGCTGCCTATAGGGCGAGGTTTAGCTCCGCCGCCAGGCGTTCGCGGTAAAGCCGCAGCAACTGCTCAAACCGCTCGGGTTTCAAGGGGCCGCTGCCGAAAGGAGTCTCGAAGTACCGTTTCGGAATCCTGACAGAATCCAATGAATAGCCGAAGCGCCGCTTGACCTCCCATTTCAGCCGGAAGATCTCACGCCCGACCGCTTTGAGCTCTTCAGGCCTTGTCGAAATGCCGATAGAGCTAAGCGCCCGGGCAGTCATCTCGGGAGGCGGCGTGGGCCAGCCCTTTTGCAAGGTCGTGATAGAACTCGTTAGACGGTGAAGCAAGGTGACGCACCGCGGTGATATACCCTTTCTCCTCGCCAAAATCAAGCGGGGTCAGGGTCTGCTTCTCGCTGATAACACCGCGCTTAAGCGCCTCGGTCGCCCAGGCGAGTGCCACGCCGGTGGAAATAACATCCAAGCCCAGGGCCTCAACAACCTCTAAAAGTGCGTAAATCTTTTCGGTGCTATCGAGACCGAGCATCGGCCCGAGGGCGTAAATTGGCTCATAGTCGTCGCCGCTTCTGGTCCAGTACCAAACGGACCGTTTCTTCTTTAAAATATTTGTCTGCGAAAGTAGCAGGAAAACAAAAACTGGTGTGGAAATAATTCTTCAAATGGTAACAAAACGGAAGAGGTCGTTTATGAAAGTCAATGATCTTTCAAAGTTGAAGACGAGAGAATTGATGGTCCTCTATTCGGAGGTTATCGAGGATATAACCAACTGACAGGGTTAAGTGGACACGCTGAACGCGGCGTCGTTATCGCGCATCGTTAGGCCAGCTAACAGAGAGATTTGCCCTGAGTTTGCGCTGGTCTGGTTAAGGGTAAGGTGAAAAAAAATGCGAGGAAGGCAGGTTCCGCGTGAGGGACAGGTTTTGAAGGGCTCTCTGTTTAACGAACCGATGCGTGTTGAAACTGCCCGTTCGAGTGGGGATGGAATGTGGGTGCTTGGACTGGTTGGCGTACAATCGGAGCGCTTCCGCAAGGTTACACTCAGTTCCCAAGACCTGGAACACCTGACTGTTACCGAGACGGACTACAGTTACGATGGTGACGGAAAACTGCTTCGCCTCGGGTTGCAGGCGTATGCCCTCGGCATAGCTTACGAGTTTGACTCTTACTTTGGTCTTTCTATTTCCCGGGTGGACCCGCTCCCGCATCAACTCGAAGCGGTCTACGATTATCTCCTGAAGTTGGCCCGTGTCCGGTTCTTACTGGCGGATGATGCGGGGGCCGGAAAAACGATCATGGCAGGCCTCCTAATCCGTGAACTGCAGTTGCGGGGGCTTGCCGAGCGGATACTGGTCATCTGTCCGGCTAATCTTTCCTTTCAGTGGCAGCGTGAACTCAAGGAGAAGTTTGACGAGAAGTTCCTCGTGTTTAAGGGGGGAGACATCCGTGACCAGTTCGGCGTCAACCAGTGGCTTGAGCAGAAAAAGGTTATTACCTCGCTTGACTTAGCCAAAAGGAGCGAAATTCTACCCGGTCTCAGGCAAGTCCATTGGGACCTTGTCATCGTTGACGAGGCCCACCGCATGTCCTGGACCCCACCCACGCGAAAGACCGCACGTTATGCACTTGGCGAGCTCCTCCGCGATACGTCTGACCACATTCTTATGCTCACGGCAACGCCCCATAAGGGGGACCCTAACAACTTTTCACTCTTCCTGCAACTGCTCGACCGGGATGCATACGCCGATGTCCGGTCTATCCGCGAGGCCATGAACCGCCGTCGTGCCCCGTTTTACCTGCGCCGCACCAAAGAGGCAATGGTCCACTTCCCCGAGCGACTGCCGGATGGTACGTGGGTGGCGCGGAAGATCTTTACCAAGCGCATCCCGCATACGGTTAATTTTCAAATCGACGGTTCCGAATTCGAACTGTACAAGCAGATTACTCGTTTCATAAAGCGCCAGAGCGCGAAAGCCGCCGCCCAGGGTGATGATCCCCGTGCCCGGGCGGTTGGCTTCTTGATGTCACTTTATCAGCGCAGGTTGGCTTCCAGCACTTTTGCTGTACGCCGCAGCCTGGAGAACCGCGCCCGCAGACTTGAAGAAGGCCTGAAGCGGGCACAGGAAGTGGCTTTAATTGCTCCTCCCGATTTGCCTGACCCGGATGAACTCGAAGAAATGGAGGAAAGCGAACGCGAGCGGTTCGAACAAATGCTCGAAGCCATCACCCTCGCGAACAACGCCGAGCAGGTGCGCGAAGAGATTGCAGAACTCCGCCAGCTTGCCGAGCAGGCCAAGACCGTAGAAAGTTCTGACGCCGAGGCCAAACTTTCTAAACTCAAAGACCTGCTCCATCAGGAAGGTTTCTTCGACCAGCCGGCAAAGCGCCTTCTCCTTTTTACCGAGTTCAAAGACACGCTTACCTATCTTGTCGATAAGCTCAAGGCGTGGGGCTTCAAGGTCGGGTACATTCACGGCGGGATGAAGCCCGGTTCGCGTGATGAACCGGGCACGCGGCTTTATGCCGAGCAGCAGTTCCGCGAAGGGGTGATCCAGGTGCTCGTAGCCACCGAAGCGGCAGGCGAAGGCATTAACCTGCAGGTTTGCAACATCCTCTTTAACTACGATATCCCCTGGAATCCCAACCGCCTTGAGCAAAGAATGGGCCGGATTCACCGTTACGGCCAGCAAAAGGACTGTCTCATCTTTAACTTTGTGGCCACAAATACCATCGAGGGCCGCGTTCTCCAGCGCCTGCTTGAGAAGCTTCAGGAGATTCGGGATGCCCTGGATGATGACGCGGTCTTTAACGTCGTGGGCGAGGTGCTGCCGGCGGCTCACATCGAGCGCATCCTGCGCGACTATTACGCCGGCAAGCTCGGGGATGCCGACCTCGAAGAGCGCATGTTGCAGAACGTAGATGAAAGCAGGTTCCGGGCGATTTGCGAAAACGCGCTGGAGGGGCTGGCGTCCAAGAAACTGAACTTGGCAATGCTGATCGAACGCCGCGCCCGTGCTCAGGAGCGCCGTGTTGTACCGGAGACCATCGCCCGCTTCATCCGTGAAGCAGCCGATTACGTGCCGCATAGGCTCAAAGTAGTCGAAAACATGCCGCATACCTTCGAACCCGCCAGGACGCCTCCGGTATTGATGCGTTACGAGCGGGAGCCAGATTGGAAACTCCCCGCCGTTTCGGCAAAGTATCCGCGCTGTTCAACAGACCGTGAAACGGCGGAGAGATGCAGCCTTGAATGGGTCACCCCCGGCCATCCCCTCTTCGAGGCCCTCCGGAGACACACCTACGCCCAAGCTGTTGAAGCCTTTGGTAAGGGTGCCTGTTATTATTCGCTTCAGCATGAGGAACCTTCCCGGATCGACTTCTACCGCGCTCGGGTTGTGGACGGCCTGGGCCATGTGGTTCACGAGCGGCTTTTCGCCGTGGAGATTACCGCCACCGGCGAACATTTCCTGCGCGAGCCGAACATGCTGGGAAACTTTACCCCGGCCGAACCGCCTTTCGAACTTCCCGCCGTTGCCTTTGCGCCCGAAGCATCGGTGTGGCTGCACGATAATGCGCTCCAGCCGTTTTTAGAAGAGACCCGCGAGGAACGCATCGCGGAGGTGGAGCGCATTGCCGAGCACGTGGAGCTTTCGCTCACCGAGCTCCTCCAGCGCGCCGATGAAGAAATAGGGAAAGCGCTCGAGGACAAGGAAAAGGGGATTCCCGGAGCGGATGGCCGATTAGTTCAGGCGGAGAATCGTCATGCGGAACTCATGGCGAGGCGCGAGCGCCGCCGGAGGGAACTGGAGCAGCAAAGGTCACTTACCCTTCAGGCGGTAGAGCGGATGGCCAGCGTGCTGGTGCTGCCGCACCCGGAGCGTGAGGCACCGGATGTCCGGCGGATGCGGCCCGATCTGGAGACCGAGGCCGTTGCCATGCAGGTAGTTATAGAGTATGAGAAGGCCCAGGGCCGGCAGGTCTACGACGTCCACGAGAAGAACCTCGGTTACGACGTTACCAGCCTCGACCTTAACTCCGGCGAGCTGCGCCTCATTGAGGTGAAGGGATTGGCCGAAGCCACGGGGACGATCCTGCTCACACCTAACGAGCGCCGCGTGGCCGAGGACCGCCGCGACTGTTACTGGCTATATGTGGTTACCAATTGCAGCGCGAAGCCGCAGCTCCAGGAACCGGTCAAGGACCCCGCGCGCTTCAAATGGCACGAGGTCACCAAGGTGGCCCACTACTACCTGACTGTGGACGCCCTGACCCTGCCGATGCGGGTGCGGGAGGAACAGACACCGTATGGAGGTCAAGAATGACGCCCGAAAGACTGCGTGAACTTATTCAGGCGGGCGAAAGCCAGGAGGCGAATCGATTGTTGCACCGGCTTTTTAAGATGGCCGAAATCACACGGCACGGAAAAGGAAAACGTACCTGGTATGGACGTTACACAAATATTTG
>DAOURU010000152.1 GCA_030627585.1 Bacillota bacterium | reverse complement strand
GCCTCATAAAGACGATTTAAAGAACTCTCTAGAGTCTGCATTCCATACTTCCCGCCGGTCTGGATCGTGGAAATCAGTTGGTGGGTTTTCCCTTCCCGGATCAAATTTCTGATCGCCGGAGTTATAACCATAATTTCCAGGGCAAGCACCCTCCCCTTCCCGTCAATCCGGGGGATTAACTGCTGGGCCAGAATACCCTGCAAGGTAGCCGCCAGTTGAATCCTGATCTGCTGCTGCTGGTGTGGTGGGAAAACATCAATGATCCGGTCTACGGTCTGGGTAGCATCAACGGTATGAAGGGTGGAAAGAACAAGATGCCCGGTCTCGGCAGCAGTAATGGCGGTAGCAATGGTTTCCAGATCCCTCATTTCCCCCACAAGAATCACGTCCGGATCCTGGCGCAAGGCAGCGCGTAAACCGTTGGCAAAGGAACCCGTATCAGCTCCGATTTCCCGCTGGTTCACAATGCTCTTCCGGTGCTGGTGGATGTATTCAATCGGATCTTCGAGTGTAATGATGTGGCAGTGGGACTCGTTATTGATTAGATCGATCATTGCGGCAAGGGTCGTTGTTTTTCCGCTTCCCGTTGGCCCGGTCACCAGAATTAAACCCCTCGGACGCCGGGCAAGATTTTTTACAACTTCCGGTAACCCGAGTTCTTCAAAAGTAGGAACCTTCGTTGGAACAACGCGGATTGCCAGGGCGCAGGACCCGCGCTGCCTGTAAGCATTAACGCGGAAGCGACTTACCCCGGGCAGAGAGTAGGCAAAATCAATTTCACCTTCGCTGGTAAAGCGCTTCCACTGTTCCTCTGTCAGGAGCGACCGTGTAATTTTTTCCGTCTCCAGCACCGTTAACGAGGGGAACTCTAAGGGACAAAGACGACCGTTAAGACGAAGGATAGGAGGAATGCCTACAGTTAAATGTAGATCGGAGGCACCCCGGCGCGCGGTAAGGCGCAGCATTTCTAAGCTATCCAGTTGAGTCACAACCATCCCTTCCTTTTTTCCGGCACTCCTCAAGAGCAGCCCTGATCTCCGGTGGCTCAATATCAGAAAAAATCTCCACATGACCTAAAGCAAGGGGAAGAACGAACCGGATTTTCCCCTTCCACACCTTTTTATCCCGCGGCAGAATTCTCATAATTTCCTCTGCGGCGCAAGGAACCCTGGTTGGAAGGCCTACCTGCTCTAAAAGGGAAATAAGACGTTTTCCGTACTCCGGCGCCAATAAGCCTCTCCTCACAGCAAGCGTTGCGGCTACCGCCATCCCAACGGCAACAGCCTCGCCGTGCCTGTAAACCTGATAATTCGTTAATGCCTCCAAGGCGTGACCCACCGTATGCCCAAAGTTCAAGATTGCCCTCAATCCCAACTCTTTTTCGTCTTTTTCGACAATCTTCGCCTTAATTGCACAACAATGTCTAACAACCTCCACCAAAACCTCTTGGTCAAGACCTAAAACTTCACCTAAGTTTTCTTCCAAAAAACAAAAAAATCCTTCATCCCAGATGATACCATACTTGATCACTTCAGCTAACCCGGCCCGCAACTCGGGCGGTGGAAGTGTCTTTAATGTAGCCACATCGATGAAAGTAAGCCGGGGCTGGTAAAAGCAACCGATGATGTTTTTTCCTTTCGGGTGATTTACGGCAACCTTTCCTCCTACAGAACTGTCAACCTGGGCCAGCAGAGTAGTAGGTACCTGGATCAGCGGAACGCCGCGCATATAAGTGGCCGCCACAAATCCTGCCAAATCCCCAATTACACCCCCACCAAGGGCGACCACGGCACTCTGCCGTTCAATCCCCCCTTCCAGGGCACGCGTGTATAACTGAGAGGCGGAATCGAGCGATTTATATTCTTCTCCGTCCGGCAATTCGCAGTATAAGACTTGAAAACCTGCTTTTGTAAGGGCGTCAGCTGCCTCTTTCCCGTAGATCTTGCCTACAGTCGTATTTGTCGCTACAAAAATCCGGGATGCCAAAGAGAAAGAGGTCAGATACCGACCCAGTTCGGATAAAATAGAGGAGCCTATTAAAATTGGATAGCTGCGCGCCCCTAGCTCAACCCGGAGGGTTTCCATAAATATTTTCCCCCTTAAACTCCCATTCCTGCTCCTTTAAAAAGCCAATAATCTTTTTGATTACCCGCTTAAAACTAAGATCGGATGTGTCAATTTTAAAATCATGGTCTTCATAAAATGGTGCCCTTCTTTTTAAGAGCGCCTCAATTTGCGCCACTAAATTGTCCTTTTTGGCTAAGAGAGGTCGAACGTCGTGATGGCGAACCCGCTGGGCAATGATCTCGGGCCTGGCTTCTAAAAGGATGATGAACCCCTTTTCCCGCAGCTTTTTTAAATTGTCGGGGTTCAAAACAACCCCGCCCCCCGTTGCGATCGCACAGTTACTCCGCTCCGCCGCCTTTTGCACAACAAGGTATTCTTCGGCGCGAAAACGCTTTTCCCCGTACTTCCGAAAGATTTCAGGGATTTTTAGTCCTGTTACCTCTTCAATTTCGCGGTCGGTATCAATAAAATCCAAGTTCAGTTGGGAAGCAAGGCGTTTACCAATTGCCGTTTTCCCCGTCCCCATAAACCCTATTAAGACAATATTTTCCTTTTTCAAATTTTCCACCAACCCATCAAGCCTGTTCAATGTAACTCAAGTATTCCTCCCAGCGCCTCCGGACCTCGTCGAAAGTATCTCCTCCGAACTTTTCCATAACAGCAGACGCTAAAACCCACGCCGCCATAGCCTCCCCAACCACCGCAGCAGAAGGGACAACACAAACATCGCTCCGTTCAAAAGCCGCCTGCACTGGCTCTTTGGTCAGGAAATCGACACTCGGGAGCGGAGTTCGTAAAGTAGGAATCGGCTTCACGACCGCGCGCAACACCAGAGGCGCTCCGTTGGTCATCCCGCCTTCCAGGCCTCCGGCGTGGTTGGTAGAACGGTAAAAACCAGCGCGGGGAGAGTAATAAATGGGATCATGGTAGGCGGAACCCGGAACCGGGGCGCCCCGGAACCCCAGCCCGACCTCAATCCCCTTTACCGAAGGAATTCCCATTAATGCTGCGGCAAGACGGGCATCGAGACGGCGGTCCCAGTGAACATGGCTGCCCAGACCGGGAGGGAGGGAAAGGCAGATAATTTCGAATATACCCCCTAAAGTCTCCCCTTTTTCTCTGGCCTGCTCAATCTCTCTCACCATTTTCCCGGCGGCTTCCGAATCGGCACAAGCCACCGGGCTTTCCACAGCAAGCTCAGAAATTTTGAAATAATCGGCATCTAAGGAATTAACCGCAACAGACCCGATTTGAACAACATGACTGATAACCCTGCAACCCAGCTTCTCTAAAAAAATACGCGCCACAGTTCCCACCGCGACTCTCGCTGCCGTTTCCCTGGCACTTGCCCTTTCCAGGACATTGCGCAGGTCAGCCTGCCGGTATTTCAGGCCCCCTGCCAGATCGGCGTGCCCGGGCCGCGGTCTCGTCAACTTTCGGGCTTCTTCTTTCTCAGGTACAATCTCAGCCGGATTAGCAGACATAACATCCTGCCAATTCACCCAGTCTAAATTTTTAATGAACAAAGCAATAGGGCTTCCCAGACTGAGACCTTTCCTTACGCCAGCAAGAATTTCCACTTCGTCCTGTTCAATTTTCATCCGCGCCCCGCGTCCGAAAGAGCGCTGGCGGCGCTTCAGTTGGACATTAATTGCCCTTTGATCCAGGGGTACCCCTGCAGGCAGCCCTTCAATAATCGCAGTTAAGCCGGGGCCGTGTGATTCCCCGGCCGTTAAAAAACGCAACATCCCGCATTCCCCATTCATTTTAAATTCCATAAATCCCATTCTTAAAAGGATTCGACACTCTTTAAAGCCTCCTCTACCGCGCTTCGCATGATTTCAACAGGTGCTTTGCGTCCCGTCCAGATTTCGAAGGCCAGCGCACCTTGACGGACAAGCATTCCAATCCCGCTTACGACCTGGCAGCCCGCCGCCGCTGCCTCGGTGAGCAAACGGGTTTTAAGAGGGTTATAAACCAGATCGCAAACAATCAGTCCAGGCCGCAATTTTCCCCCGGCAACGAGCGGTTCCTCTTCATGGCGCGGGTGCATCCCGACTGGAGTGGCATGCACGAGCAGATCTGCGCGCGCAAGTGCAAGGCTGGGGAGATCATCCCTCAAATTGCCTGTCTCCACATCGCATCCGGTTGCTTGACGAAGCTCCCCGGCAAGAGCGCGGGCGCGGCCAAGCTCTCTATCGAAG
>DAOURU010000178.1 GCA_030627585.1 Bacillota bacterium | reverse complement strand
GAAAGGGACGGGGGAGAGCCGTCAGTTCCTGCTCCACCCTGGCATGACTGGCCGCAAATTCCCGCCTGGGCCCGAGCGGCCGCGGCGCGGGCTTTTCAGGCCGGAATTTTGCGCGGCCGAACCGCGCAAACCTTTGCCCCGGCGGCTCCCCTCACCCGCGCCGAAGCCGCCGCTGCTGTCAACCGCCTTTTAAAGGTCCTGCGCACCCGGGAAGTGAAACCTGCTTGAGAACAGTTCCGGCGCCGGCCCCGTTGCCGGTTCGGCTTCAATTCCACAGGACCGCCCCGTCAATCCGGCCGGGGGATCGGCCGGAAAAAATAAACCCGGAGAGGGGCACCGCTCCGGGCAATTTTCCTCTTGTTTCGGCTTAATTTTTTATCTTTCTGTTACGGGAACAGACCTGCGAGAAATTACTCTTCAAGCCAGAGGATTATGACCTGTTTTCCAGTCTCTTGATCCCAGCTTTGCAACTGCTGTGCAAGGAAATTAATCTGGCCGTCAAGCCGTATCTTTTCACTTTCAGGCGCCGTCGCCCGCTGTGCTTTGAGGGCCTGGTATTCTTCCAGGGTGCGGGCAAAGCGGGCGGTTATATCCTGGCTCGTTGTATCTCTCAGGATAACATTTCCCAGCGCTGCCAGGCGGGCGAGGAAAGCCCCGGCGCGCTCCGGCGGCAGGGTAAAGCGGATAATGATGTTCTTGCGCCCGTTGTTCTGGGCTGAAACCTCCGAAGACACTTCCGCTCCCGCACTGCGAGCAATCTCCAGGCTGCTGCTCCGGGCACGCTCCAGATCCGCCGCCGCGATTTTAAGCATCGTCGTTTTGATCGCCCTGGGCATGTTCAAGAATACCCTTGTTTCTTCCGGTTTGTTTGCAATAACAGCCCGCTTTTGCTCCGGATCTTCAACCTGAGGAACCTGTCCGGCAGCACCCGTACTTTCCGGATTCTCCTCTTTCTCTCGTGTTGCGGCGGGAGCCTCTGCTTCCGGCCCTTGCCCCTGATTGGCGGGGTTTAAGCCGTTTAACCCAGGGTTGGTTTCCACTTGACCGCGCCCCGGCGCTTCTTTTATTTCACCCGGATTATTTACCTCCTGGTTTCCCCCGCTGTCGGCAACATAGTTTCCTGTTTCCCTGGGCCAGTATCTCGCGGCAAAGCTGGCGGAGCCGGTTAAAAGCGCCAGAATCACAGCAGCGGCTGTCAGGCCTTTCACCCGACTCCATAAGAACCGGAAACCTGTTTTGTGCGCTGCGGCCCCGGCGGCCCTCTCTTCTTTAATGCGCGCCATGACCCCCGCGGCAAATTCGGGGGGAGGGGAAACCTGTTTTCCGGCTTCCCGGAGGGCGCCCCTGATTTCGCGCCAGGCGGCAAACTCGGCGCGGCAGTCTGGGCAGGAGGCTTCGTGGGCATCAAGGGCGCGGCTTTCGTCTGGATTTAATTTCTCTTCGCCGATATTGTAGAAAAGCTCCTGCGCCCCGGGGCACTCGATCCCGCGGTGCTGTTCGGAACCCTTTTCTTTAATTTCATTGAAAACTTGACCTGGGTGTTTTTTCTCTCTTTTCCCTTGCATTTCCCTGCCCATCCTGCTCACCCTCCTTTGCCTGGCGTCCCGGGCTCTTGTCTTATTTCGAAGTTGAGACAGATTTTTCGTCGGCAGCGGTAAAAAACGCCGCGTTTGCTTTCATTTTTTCTTTCAATACCTGGCGCGCTCTGCTCAGCCGGGACTTTACTGTCCCCAGAGAACATCCCATCAAAGCTGCAATTTCCTCGTAGGCGTAACCTTCCATTTCCCGCAGCACAAGAACCGCACGGAAATCTTCCGGAAGGTTCTGCAGGGCCCTTTGCACCAGTTCCTGCAGTTCCTTTCCTGCGAGGACTTCAACGGGATCTCCCGCCGGGTCTCCAGCCGCCACGGTGCGGGTGATTTCCCCCTCGTTGGTCCGGATCGGGTCATCCAGCGAAACGAGCTGGAAATTTTTTTGCCGGCGGCGCTGGATGTTCAGCCAGAGGTTAACTGTGATCCGGTGCAGCCACGTGCCTAAATCTGCCTCCTGACGGAAGCTTCCCAGGTTCGTGTAGGCCCGCACGAAAACTTCTTGGGCAAGATCCTCGGCATCGGCGTGGTTCCCTGCCAGATAATAGCTCAGCGTATATACCTTTTCTTCGTAGAGAATCACCAGATCTTCAAAAGCCTTAACATCTCCGGCCTGAGCGCGGCGGACCAGCATTTTTATATTTTTCCTGCCAGCCCCCGGCTTGTTCTGGTGCAATTTTCCTTTCAAGGAGATCACATCCCGCGTTCCGGGCATCTCTCCTGATCAATTAGACAATAAAAGAGCCCAAAAAGTTCCCTTGCCAGGGTGGAAATTTTTCGGCTGCATCTGAAGAGGCGGTTTCCGAAGATCGGGAGAGATCCGAAAATCTGCTCGTGCTTCTGCTCTTTACTCTCCTTAATACTTTATCCTATTTTTTTCTTCCCTGCAATTACCAATTACCTCCTTTTCCCAAGGAAAAGGGCCGGGAAGCGCGGTTGTCCCCCGCCTGGACCTAAATTTCGATTAAGGAAATCACCCGTTTCCGGTACGGAAGGGCAAGATCCACCACCGCTAACCGGTGTTCCGGGCGGCCCAATGAGACAAGCGCCTGCTGCTCTTCAAAAAGAACAAGAAAGAGCGGGAAACCGGTAGGGAGAGGCACACTGCACCCGGCAGTGTTGTTTAAAGGCGTCAGCCCCCTCCGGTTTCGTCTCCTACCTGGAGAAGTTTGCCGTCGCGCACGACAATGGGGACGCGCTCGGCCCTGTACTCTTCTTTGACCTTTTTCCTCAGTTCCGGATTATTGCTGAGACAAATCTCCTGAAAGGAAACGCCTTGCTTCCGGTATCCTTCCATGACTTTTTTACAGTACGGGCACCCTGCCAGGGTGTAGATAATGAGATCCCCCAAAAGGTATCCCTCCTTTCCAGCCTTTGCCTATATTTTAACCTCGCTTCAACAGAAGCGCAAATTCATTTCTGGGCTTTCGTTTTTACGATTTCTCTTGCCGGAAAGAAGCAGAATGGAGAGCGGCCGCGGGAGGCCCTCATTTGTCTTTTTTCTGGTTTTCATTTGCGCGGCCTTTGAGCCGGAGGTACTGATTGATGAGGGCGTCCAGCTTTTCCGAAATCTGAAGCACCTCGCCTGCTTTAAGCTCGCCTGTTTTAAGCGCTGCGAGGCCGCTTTTTTGCTCCAGTTCTTGTCTTAGTTTCTCAATTTGTTTCTCAATTTCCTCGAGTTCCTCGAGCAGTTTTTTGTATTCCACCTTAGGTCGAATCACCCCGCGCAAAACTCTTTAAACCTCTTCAAACCCTTTATTATTACAAATTATGAAGAGAGTTCCTTCCAGTTTTCAGAAAATTTTTTATAAATAATAATCGCTTAATGCTTAACAATTATATATTTTATTTGTTCAAAATATTATGCTACCTGTTGGCCTAAAACATATATTTAGTATTTAGAGCCCCGGGTTCAGTTTTTTCGTAATTCCACGTGTGTCACATGGGGTTCTGGGATTTGGTCATTGAGAGGCAGACCCTTCATGTGTTATAATATCTGCGGCAGGTTCTGCCAGAGATTTTGAGGAGGTTCTTTGAGGAGGTTCAAGGAAAATGAAAAAGAGAAAACATATCCGGACCGTGATTGCAGGGAGTCTTCGGAAG
>DAOURU010000335.1 GCA_030627585.1 Bacillota bacterium | reverse complement strand
GAGGGTGTGCTAAATGAACGATTACCACAGAGACGAAGTAGACGCTGTCTTAAAGGCTTACGTGCAACACAAAATGCAGGGTGGGGAACTGCCAGGCGCGGCTGAAATGTGGGAGAGGTTCAGGCGTACCCGCCAGGCGGCCCGGAAGCGGCGTTTCTTAAACCTGAGCGCCGTCGCCGTTTTGCTTGTCATCTGCGTTCTAGGTGCTGTTGCCCTGCTCTTCCCGCAGCAACTTAAGGCCCTTGGTGAACGCATTTCCTCCGGCAGAATCATTCTTCAGGGAAACAGGGGAAGCATTCGCCAAACCCAGACTCACACATCGGGCCCCGGTGCACCGAAAGAGCCTGGTGGTTTAACCACTTTCGAATTAAAAAAGAGGGCGCCCTCCTTCCCGATCCTGGGGCCCCGGTATGTTCCTGCAGGATATGTTTTTCAGGGTCATTCGCTAACTCCTCTCGGGGAGCATCAAATGCGGATCACCAGTTATTACGAAAAGGAGGGGCATTATTTGACAATTGTTCAAGAGGCGGTTTTTCACTATTCCGAAAGCCAGTGGTTTGACACAGACGATACGGTCATATCTGACATCAATATCCGGGGTGCACCCGGAAAACTCCTTTACCGCCGGAAAGATGGCTGGAGCAAAGTAATCTGGAGCAAGGGAGGCATCCGGTACGAGATTTCTGCCCGGGTATCTCAAGAGGAAATAGTAAAAGTCGCCGTTTCTCTGGAACCGCTCTAACTCGATTAAAGGCTTGCAAGAATTTATTTGAAAACCTTTGATTTGCAACCCCGTCAGGCGGGGTTTCTTTTTTTGAAAAAAATTTTCAGTTTCGTGATCCAAAACCCTTTCTGAAAAGTCATATATAACAAAGGGAAATACTTCTTACGTTTGAAACCCTGGATTCACTCCGGGACCGCCAAAACTTGCACGTTATCCGGTCTCCTACCAGGGACAGGTGGAGGGATGGCCTTGCCTTTTTCGCCCAAACCGGGAGCGAGGACAGGAGATTACCATCTCGATCTCTGTCTGCCGGCTGAGTTGGCGCAGTCTTACGCCCGCTGTTACTCCCTGAAGGTACCGCCCGACCTTATAAAGCCCCGGCGGGTCCTGTCAGAAACCGAGCTTGGTCCGTGCCTGAAAGCCAGCGCCTCGTTTATCGCCGTTGCCGAAGGGGTGATCACCCCCGCATGCCGTGCCGGTCTACAGCGAGAATATATCTATATCCTCTGCGATCCAGACTTGGTAGCACTGAAAATTTTCGCCACGCCGGAGGTTTTGGCTGCTACTGAAGAGGTCGGGGTTAGGCCCGGCACCGTCTTCACCGAAGAAAGTTGTGGTACGAACGCCCTGGCCCTGGCGCGAGAGCACCAGCGCCTCGTTGCCATCCGCGGCGAGCAGCACTACTGCCGGCTCTTCAAAGACTGGTGGTGCGTCGCCAGTCCGACAAACAGCCCCGCCGGCAGCGTTTTAGGCTACCTCGACATCTCGATGCACGCCAAGAAGGAACTGGGCTTGGCCGCGGCGCTTTTGCAAACGTTGGTGACCTTGATAGAGCGGGAGCTTTT
>DAOURU010000247.1 GCA_030627585.1 Bacillota bacterium | reverse complement strand
GCTTTTCCGGTAAACCGGCGCCGGCCTGACCGTGGCGCCATTAAAAAAGCGTTTACACATTTAGAAAAGGGTAATGTGGTAGGAATATTTCCGGAGGGAACACGAAACAAAACAGGTATGCTTCTCTCTCCCTTTGCCGGGGCCGCTTATCTGGCCTTACGGACTCAAGTTCCGGTATGCCCGGTTGCTTTGATTGGAACGCAGCGAATTTTTTACCACGGTTTTTTTGGAAAGTTTCAGGCAAGAATTGGACCGGTAATTCAATTTGAACCAGAAAAGAAACAGGACCTTGAATTGGCGGCACAACAGATGATGGAGAAAATTCAAGAATTATTGGATTTCCAGTCAAACTAAGCAGGAATCTTATTTTTCCGTGCCGAAAATCTATACTATTAATGAACATCCTCCGGAGTTTTAAATGAGAAAGGAGCAGAAGCTTAATTTTGAAGATTATTCGTGCCCATGCGGCCGGTTTTTGCTTTGGAGTTCGAAGAGCTCTTAAACTCGCTGATCAGGCTTTAGAGAAGTACGATAAGATTTGTTCACTGGGGCCCCTGATTCATAATCATCATGTAGTTGATTCTCTGCGACAAAAGGGAGTCGAGGTTATTAACGACCTCGCTGATGCGAGAGGGAAGCCGGTTTTAGTTAGGTCCCACGGCGCAGCGCCAGAGATTTTCCGGAAAGCACAGGAAGAAGGAATTGTTCTCGTTGATGCGACCTGTCCTTTTGTAAGAAGAGTTCAGGCATACGCCGAGGAGTTGGCAGGGCAGGACTACCAGGTGGTAATCGTAGGTGAGTTTGATCACCCTGAAGTAAAAGGAATTATTGGCTGGGCGGGAGCGGGAGTAATTGTTGTTCGCGAGGTAGAAGAAATAAAAAATTTAAGGGATTTCGAAAAGATAGGCATTCTGGCTCAAACTACTCTGACTCCGGAGAGATTTTACGATGTCGCGAGGGAATTTATTGGAAAGGCCCGCGAGGTCCGGATTTATGAAACAATTTGTAAGGCGAGCTTGGCACGACAGCAAGAGGCGCTTGAAATTGCTAAAGAAGCAGAGGCAGTAGTTGTAATTGGGGGGAGAAATAGTGCCAATACACGTCAGCTTGTAGAGATTTGCCAAGCCCTTGTTCCTACCTATCATATCGAGGACGCTGAAGAGCTTGATTTGTCAGTATTCCAGAAGGCAAGTAGTGTAGGGGTAACTGCTGGGGCCTCGACCCCAGATTGGATAATTGAGGAGGTTATCAAAAGCATGACAATTTTTGATGAAGGAATGGGAAAAGCACTAGGAGAGGAGGTACAAGTCGACCCTCAGGAAGTTACCCCAGAAGCAGGGGAGCCCGGTATACCTGAGTTTGCCGGGGGTACGGAAAATTCTTCCGAAAACCAGGAATTATCAGACACTGGACCCGAGGAAATGATAGATTTAGACCTTGCGGGAACACCGCGCCAGATCCAACAGGGTGATTTAATCAGCGGAGCCGTTGTCCAGGTACGAGATGATGAGGTTTTAATTGATATCGGGGGAAAATCCGAGGGAATTATCCCCCGCCGGGAATTATCTATCAAGAATTTTGGACATTCACAGGATGTCGTCAAGGTCGGGGATGTCCTTGATGTATATGTCCTTCGTGTTGACAATGATGAAGGTCATTTAATCCTCTCGAAAAAGAGGGCGGACCGCATAAAAGCGCTTGATTTTTTAGAACAGGCCCTGGGGGACAAAACTGAGCTTGCAGGAGAAGTTATTAAAGTCGTAAAGGGCGGGCTCCTCGTTGATGTTCTCGGACTCAGGGGTTTTGTTCCTGCTTCTCTGGTTGAACGGGGTTACGTTGCGGATCTTGAGAAATATATAGGGAAAATCTTGCGTTTACGAGTTATCGAATTCGACAGAAACAGGGGGAAGGTAGTGCTTTCTCAAAAAGCGATTCTCCAGGAAGAATATCTTAAAGCACAGCAAGAACTTTGGGAAACCATTCAACCGGGGGAAATAAGAAAGGGTACAGTCCGACATTTAACGAATTTCGGCGCCTTTGTGGATCTCGGAGGGGTAGATGGTTTACTTCACATCTCGGAGATGTCCTGGGGAAGGATTAATCATCCTTCTGAGGTGGTTCAGGAGGGTGATGAGGTAGAAGTTTATGTGTTGTCTGTAGATAAAGAGAAAAAACGAATTTCGCTTAGTTTGAAACAGGTGCAGCCCAATCCTTGGGAAACGGTGGATGAGCGGTACTATCCCGGGGAGATTGTTTCAGGTACAATTGTAAGACTGGTATCCTTTGGAGCCTTTGTGGAAATTGAACCAGGTGTTGAGGGTCTTGTTCATATCTCTCGCCTTGCAGATCACCGTGTTGGAAAACCGGAAGATGTGGTAGCGGTCGGGGAGGAGGTAAAGGTAAAAATCCTGGATATTAATAAGCAAGAGCAGAGAATTAGTTTAAGCATTAAAGATGCCAGGCGAAATAATGAAAAGCGAAATAATGAAAAAGAGGAAAATCCTTCCATG